>JBOGEW010000223.1:0-6725 GCA_050742075.1 Acidimicrobiia bacterium | reverse complement strand
GGAATGCGTACGGTTCTCATGCGTCGGGGGCCATGGGGCTATCTCCACGCCGAGCGATCAGATGCCCAGACTGCCGACGCCATCTGCGATTCATTGCTCGAAGTTCCGGCGGTAGCAGGGTCGATCTAGTCGGCCAGAATGATCTGCTTGGGATCGATTGCCGCGGTCATCCTGGTGCTGGGCTCGGTGTTGCCTCCGGGCGGCACCTTCCTCGACGACGATCACCTTCCCGGGGAAGGAGCCATTGAGGCGCTGGCTGCGGCCGGGTTCACCACCGGATGCGGTGCCGACCTCTTCTGTCCCCAAGAGGCGGTCACGCGGGGAGAAATGGCCGCCTTTCTCGGTCGAGCGTTGCAACTAGCACCCGAACTATCCCCCTCTCGATTCACCGACCTCGAACCTGGTGCCTTCTATACCGACTACGTCAACGCCCTGGCGGCGAGAGACGTCATTGCTGGCGAGGTCGATGGCACCTTCCAACCGGCCCGAGCGGTGAGCCGGGCGGAGATGGCGGCGTTCCTCGATCGAGCGTTAGGGCTGCCGTCGGCAACTGACCCCTCCGGATTTGTCGATGTCAATGGCGACGACTGGTTCGCTCCCTATGTCGAAGCGATCAAAGGTGCAGGTATCACCACCGGTTGCAGCCCCGATCGGTACTGCCCCTCGGCGTCGGTGACCCGTGAGGAGATGGCAATCTTCTTGTCCCGCGCCTTCTCCTTGCCAATCCCAACGATTTCCCTGCGAACGAGTCCTCTTGATGGGATGCCCGCTCCCGACGGGCTCTCAGTCAACCGAAGAGTGATCGGGGTGAAGATTGACAACGCCGCTCCGGCGCGCCCCCAGTCGGGTATCGAGAAGGCCGACGCCGTGATCGAGCTCATGGTCGAGGGCGGCCTTTCGCGGATGATGGCCCTGTACCTCGAGTCGGATACCGATTTCCTCGGCCCGGTCCGATCGGTCCGGCCTACCGATGCGTTGGTCGAGGCGCTGGGGGTGACTGTCGGCATCTCCGGCGGACAGCCCTGGATCGCCGACATGCTGGCCATCGAGGGCGTGCCTTTCATCCGCGAGTCGCAGGTGAAGCCACCGACCATGTTTCGCATCACGACCCGCTCCGCTCCTCACAACTTGTACACCAACACGGCCGAGTTGAGGGCCGAGGCCAATCGCCGGGGTTATGCCAACGTCCCGCCCCCCGATCTCTTCCGGTGGGGCTCTTTCCAGTACCCAGAGGCGCCGGCGGCGTTCCGAATCGATGTCTCGTGGTCGGACCCGATCTCGACCATCTGGGACTGGGACGGCGAGCGTTACCTGCGGTCCTCGGGCTCGGTGCCTCACATCTGGCGAGACCGCCAGGGAGGAAGCGGGCGGATCATGGCCGACAACCTCATCGTGATCTTTGGTCGCTACTACGAGGTGCCGGCGCCGACCGGCACTGGTCGAGTGCCAGCCATGCACACCATCGGATCGGGCCGGGCGGTGTTGTTCACCGAAGGACGGGTGATCGACGGCACGTGGTCCCGACCCGACAACGAGACCTGGTTCACCTTTTCGACCCCCACCGGCGAACTAGTCGTCCCGCCCGGCCTCTCCTGGATCCATGTCATCCCCCACGACCGACCCCTCACCTGGCAATAGCCGGCGACGACTCTCATCAAGGCGCATCCGCTCGACGTACTGCCGCACCCACCACCCAGGGCCGTCGTCGGCCATCGGGAGGGGTTGGCCTTCGCCCGCCAGGTTGTCGAGCTCGCCGCGGGCGATCGCCTCTTCGATCAGCCGCTCGACGTACAGCATCAGGTAGCTACCTGTCGCCGGGTGAGAAGCATGGCCAGGAAACCGAGTCCGCATCCCACCGTCAGAGACGGGCCGGCCACCGATTCCGGCGACATCACCCAGACCAAAGCGCCGATGAGCGCCGCAACCGCCTGCGCGCCCAGCATCGCCTTCTGCTCCTCGCGGTAACGGCCCAGCATGAACCCGGTGAGAAGCCCATAGAGGATCGCAACCACCCAGGCCTTGGCGTCCACAACGCCGAGGATAGGGTGGGCCAATGCCTGAATTTCCCCGCGATCCCGCCCAGTTGAAGCGGTGGTTCGAGGAGTACGGCGAGCCGCGACTTCCCGGCCTCCTGGGAATCGAAGTGGTCACCGTCGAGCCCGGCAAGTGCACTCTTCGTTTCGACATCGAGCTCAAGCACCTCGCCTCCAACGGTTTTCTTCACGCCGCCAGCGTCATCGCCCTGGCCGACACCGCCGCTGGCTATGGCTGCGTAGCTTCACTTCCCGAGGGCGCGATTGGCTTCACAACTGTCGAGCTCAAGTCGAACCACACGGCCAATGTCACCAGCGGTGGCCTGGTAGCCCACGCCTCGATGCAGCACGGGGGAAGGACCATTCAGGTCTGGGATGCAGTGGTCCGGTCCGAAGACAACGACAAACAGGTCTGTCTGTTCCGCAACACCCAGCTGATCCTCTACCGCTGAGCTACTCGCCGATGTCCTCGAACCAGAGGTCGGGGTGGGCGTTGATGAAGTCGGACATCAGTTTCATGCAGTCCAATCGATCGAGCACCGCGATCTCGATCCGCCGGGATTTCAGATAGCCCTCGGGTCCCTTGAACGTGTGGTTCTCGCCGATGACGATTTTCGGGATCCCGTAGAGAAGGGCGGTGCCGGAGCACATGTCGCAGGGCGAGAGGGTCGAGTAGAGAATCGAGTTGCGATATGTCGATGCCTCGAGGCGGCCGGCGTTCTCGATCGCGTCCATCTCGGCGTGAAGAATCGCGCTCGCCTTCTGAACTCGACGGTTGTGACCGCGACCGATGATCTCGCCATCAACCACCAGCACCGATCCGATGGGGATGCCGCCTTCGGACAATCCCATCCGCGCCTCTTCAACGGCCGCATCCATATAGTCGACCATTGCATCACGATAGGTGCGAACCACTCTCGCCGCCCTGTGCGTAAGGTCGGAGTATGAAACGCCTCGGTTATCTCGTTGCCCTTATCCTCTGCGTCGCTTGTGCTTCCGGCGGGGGCTCCACGACCTCCGGCGGAGCCACCGAAACGACGGCTGCTCCAGCTCCGGAGACCACTGCCGCCGCGGCGGCCACTACCGGCGCACCCAGTGCGGGCGGGGACGTCTCGGTGACGGCCAACGACTTCTCCTTTTCGCCGGCGATGGTGACGGTCAGTGTGGGAGATTCGATTACGTGGACCCTCGCCGAAGGAGCCCACACCACCAGCTCGGGGAGCTCGCCTGATCTCGACGGCATCTGGGATCAGGCCCTAACCGCCGACGCCCCCTTCACCTTCACCTTCGAAGAGCCCGGCACCTACGACTACTTCTGCCGCTTCCATCCCGACTTCATGACCGGCACGGTGATCGTCGAGCCCTGAGCTGGGGGAAGTTCTTCCCCCAGCGCGCGAGCGTTGGGGGGTGGCCCGGAGGACCGAGGGGGGCTTTCAGTTCAACCTCTATCGCCAGGCTCCCGATAGGGTTTTCCTATGGCGCGTCGCTCACTCCTCTTTGTCCTGCTCGCCCTCGCCCTCACCGCATGTGAGATCAGGACTCATCTCAACATCGACGCCAGTGACGTCTCCAACGGGCAAATCACGGCACAGGTGGGCTTTGACGAGGACTTTCGCGAAGCCATGGAGGAGTTCGGGGGCGGCGGTGACCTGTTGGCCGAAGTCGAGACCTCCGCACCTTCCGAGGGTTGGGAGGTGGAGCACTTCACGGACGGCGATATCGAGGGCGTGACGCTGACGCAGGACTTCTCATCGATCGAAGATCTGCAGAACATTCTTTCCACCAGCTCGATCGCCTCCGGCGAGAGCGGGGGGTGGGAGGATCTCACCTTCACCGAAACCGACGATTCGATTCGTTTCGAGGCGTCGCTTTCTGCTCCGGGGATGGAGGGAGCGGAGGACATCGGGATGGATGAGGTGTCCGCCTTCCTCGACTTTGACTTCCAAATCGCCGTCACCTTCCCGGGCGATGTGCTCGAACACAACGGTGTGCTCGAGGAGCGGACTGTCGTGTGGGACCTCGATGAGGATGCACTGGCCGACGCCGAGCTCTTCGCCGAGGCTCGCAAAGGAGGCTCCTTCCCGTGGACGGTCATCGGCGGCGTTCTCCTCGCCCTGGTCGTGATCGGAGTCGTCAGTTGGAGCATCCTCTCCCGGCAGCGACGTCCGCGCGAAGTGGAGATCGTCATTGAGCAACCGACCGAGCCCGTTGAGGTGGTTGCCACCGACGAATGAAACGGCCGACCCGCGAGCAGGTGCACATCTTCGAGACCGCCATCGGTTTTCGCGATTGGCTTGCAGCGGACCACGCCTCCGCCTCCGAAACCTGGATCGGTCGCTACAAGAAGGGCGTTCCCAAGACCTCGATGGGCTACCAGGAAGCGGTCGACGAAGCGCTCTGCTTTGGATGGATCGGCGGCATCGGCTACCGCATCGACGACGAGGTATTCGCGATTCGCTTTACCCCGGCGAAAGGAAAGCAACTGGTCTGAAACCAACATTGCCCGCGTTGCTCAACAAACTGCTGAGGGTCGTATGCAGGCGTCGGGCTTGGCGGCTTACGAGGCTCGCAAGACGTTTTGATTGCTAGATCTCGGCCTCGGCCTCGACCTCGACTTTCCAGCGCGGGTCCAGCAGCTCCTTGACCACCACCATCGTCGAGGCAGGGCGAATCCGCGAGAAGGTCTCGCCGAGTGCCTGACCAACGGCCTCATAGTCGGCTGCCTCGGTGAGGAAGACCCGGGTGCGGACCACTTGTTCGACCGAGGCTCCGGCCTGGGAAAGGGCGGCCGCGACGATCTCGAGACACCGCTTGGTCTGCACGTAGGGATCTGGATCAACCTCCCCGTCGGGCCAGATCGGAGCGGTGCCCGAAACGAGAACCCGATTGCCGATGACCACCGCCCGCGAGAAGCCGATCCTGGGTTCGAAAGGGGAGCCGGAGGAGATAAGACGGCGTTCGGTCATGTGCCCATTCTGCCGCGTTGATTTGTGTCGATTTTCCGCGCCTAGGGCGCCGAAAATCGACACACCAGCTGACCCCTCGCGAAATCTTCCCTGCTGGTGGATTTTCGCGCTGGGGGCGCGGCCCCTAGGTTCCTTCCCGGCCCGGCTTGGGCTGCCGACTTCCCCGCTGTTGGCGTCTTTTCGCGTGCCGTCTCAGGTCGCGAAATTCAGGTCAAACGGATGCTTGACCAATGACAGTCGTGTAATTACAGTGATGTATCCGCCCCAATAGGTTGTGGTTCGGGGAGACGAGACCACAACATATTGTGGTCAAGGGACGTTTTTTGTCTTGGAGGGAGTTCGCATCATGAGCAATGGACTTCGGGTCCCCCGCCGCTTCACCACCGAGGGCATCGACCCCTATGCCGCCATCCAATGGGTGAAAAGAGACTCTCGGATCACTAACCCCGACGGCTCGGTGGTCTTCGAACTAAGGGACGCCGAAGTCCCGGCGGTCTGGTCGCAGGTGGCCACCGACATCATCGTTTCCAAGTACTTCCGCAAGGCCGGCGTGCCGCAGACGGACGAGAGCGGAAACACCGACCTCGGCTCCGAAACCTCCGCCCGTCAGGTCTTCGATCGTCTGGCCGGCACCTGGCGCTGGTGGGGTGAGAAGTACGGCTACTTCGCATCGGCCGGCGATGCCCAGGCCTTCGAAGACGAGATGAAATACATGCTCGCCAACCAGATTGCCTCACCCAACTCGCCGCAATGGTTCAACACCGGCCTCGCTCATGCCTATGGAATCACCGGCACTCCCCAGGGCTTTTGGTACGTCGATGCCGAGACAGGGGAGATGACTCCTTCGCCGGATTCGTACACGCATCCCGCACCCCACGCTTGTTTTATCAGCTCAGTCAGCGATGACCTCGTCAACCCGGGCGGGATCATGGACCTATGGGTACGTGAGGCCCGCCTTTTCAAGATGGGAAGCGGTACAGGCTCCAATTTCTCGCAGATTCGAGCCGAAAACGAGATGCTCTCAGGCGGTGGCAAGTCTTCCGGAGTAATGGGCTTTCTCCGCATCGGCGACCGGGCGGCCGGCGCAATTAAGAGTGGAGGTACGACAAGGCGCGCAGCCAAGATGGTGATCCTCGACCTCGACCATCCCGACATCGAGGAGTTCATCGACTGGAAGAAGCACGAAGAGGACAAGGCCCGGGTTCTGATCCAGCATGGTGGCTATCCGGCCGACTTCAACGGCGAGGCTTATGCCACTGTCTCCGGTCAGAACTCCAACAACTCGGTGCGAGTGCCGAACGAGTTCATCGAAGCGGTCCGCAATGACGGCGACTGGGAGTTGCGCGAACGCACCTCCGGCAAAGTTCGCAAGACCGTCAGGGCTCGCGAGCTCTGGCGCAAGGTGGCCGAAGCGGCATGGGCGTGTGCGGATCCCGGCGTTCAGTTCGACACCATCATCAACGAATGGCACACCTCGCCAGCGGGCGGAAAGATTCGCGCAACTAACCCATGCGCGGAATATGTTTTTCTTGATGACACCGCGTGCAACTTGGCTTCGATCAATCTGATCAAGTTTTACGACGACAGCACCGGTCTTTTCGACACCGAGGCCTACGAACACGCCATTCGACTCTGGACCATTGCCCTCGAGATCTCGGTGGCGATGGCCCACTTCCCGTCGAGGGAGATTGCTCAAGGCTCATACGACTACCGGACCCTCGGCCTT
>JBOGEW010000222.1:0-1866 GCA_050742075.1 Acidimicrobiia bacterium | reverse complement strand
CGTCGACTCCTTCGATCACCGGCCCGCGCAGGAAGCTCGCCCCACTTGAGGGCGAATCGGCCAATCTGCTCGACCCTCCGACCGGGTGCCGCTTTCACCCCCGCTGCCCCTTCGCCACCGAGATCTGTGTAACTGACGAGCCGCCGCTCGAGGACAAGGTGCCGGGCCACCAGGCCGCCTGCTGGCATACCGACCGGATCCCAGTCATGGTGGGAGCGCGCGTGTGACCGAACCGCTGATCAGAGTCAACGAGCTCAGCAAACTGTTCCCGATCAGTCGCGGCTTGTTCCGAAAACCGACCGAGTTCATCCACGCCGTCGATGGAATCGATTTCGAGATCGGACAAGGCGAAAGCCTGGGCCTCGTAGGGGAGTCGGGGTGCGGCAAGTCGACCACCGGGCGCATGCTCACCAAGCTGATGGAGGCAACCAGCGGCCACATCCTTCTCAAGGCCAACGGGTCGTTGGTGGATGTGGCCCATATCAGCCGGGAGGGAATGAAGGAATTCCGACGCCGGGTGCAGATGATCTTCCAGGATCCGTACGAGTCGATGAACCCCCGACGAACCATCTACGACACCGTGGCAGAGCCGCTCACCGTGCAGAGAATCGGCTCAGTTCAAGAGCGCGAGGAGAAGGTGGCGGAGCTGCTGAAGATGGTGGGCCTCTCGCCCCCCGAGACCTTCATGTTCCGCTACCCGCACGAGCTTTCCGGGGGCCAGCGGCAGCGAGTGGCGATTGCGCGAGCGCTGGTGATCGATCCCAACTTCGTGGTCGCCGACGAGCCGACGTCGATGCTCGACGTGAGCATTCGCATCTCGATCATGGACTTGATGTTGAAGCTCGCCAACGAGTTCGACGTCTCCTACCTCTATATCACGCATGACCTGGCGGTAGCCCGGTACATGTGCGACCGCATCGCCGTGATGTATCTCGGAAAGATCGTCGAACTGGCCGATTCCGAGGAGTTGCTCTCCAACCCTCTCCACCCCTACACCAAGGCGTTGCTCTCGGCGGTGCCGGTGCCGGATCCGAGCTTCAAGCGGGCACCAGTCGAGATCAAAGGTGGTATTGGCAAAGCGGTAAACCCAGCCCCGGTCTGTCGCTTCCTCGATCGCTGCCCGATGGCGACCGATTTCTGCCGCCAGCACGACCATCCCCCGTTGGAGGACAAGGGGAACGGTCACTACGTTGCTTGCCATCTCGTCGAAATCGGCGCCGCCTGAACCAGGCCTTCACAATTCCCAATGCGTTCTCCGCGCTCCGGGTTCTGGCCGTGCCTTACTTCTGGTACGTCCTCCTCGGCCAGAAGAACGTGGGCTGGGCTGCGGCCCTGATATTCATTATCGGCTCCACCGACTGGATCGACGGCTATCTCGCCCGGCGGCTCAACCAGGTCTCGGAGGTCGGGAAGTTCCTTGACCCGCTCGCCGACCGTCTGATGATTGCGTCGGCCCTGGTTGGCGGCCTGATCGCAGGCGTGCTGCCGGCAGTGATCGGGTGGGGTTTGATCGTCCGGGAAGTGCTCGTCGGAGTAGGGACGTTGACCTTGGCCTCACGTGGCTTGGGCACGCTCGACGTCCTCTGGCTCGGAAAGCTGGCGACCTTCTTGCTCTACGGCGCGCTCCCGTCGTTCTATCTAACCGCGGCCGGGATTCTCCCTTGGCTTTTCGAGCCTCCGGCATGGATCTCGGGTGTAATCGGCCTCTTGCTCTACTGGTATGTCGGTTTCCAGTACGCCGGAGAGGTGCGACGGCGTCTCGGTAAAGTCGAATCATGAATATCCCCGAGCACCTGCGCTACACGAAAGAGCATGAATGGGTCGAGCTGGTTCGCGAGAAGACGATTCGGGTCGGCATCACCGACT
>JBOGEW010000221.1:0-9851 GCA_050742075.1 Acidimicrobiia bacterium | reverse complement strand
GGTACCGCCATGATGGCGCCGGTGCCGTACGACATGAGGACATAGTCAGCGATGTAGATAGGAACCCGGCGGTCGTTTACCGGGTTGATGGCAAAGGCCCCGGTGAACACGCCGGACTTGGCCCCCTCCGCCAACCGCTCGATCTCGGTCGACCGTCGGGCGGCGGCGATGTACCCACGGGCCTCGGTCTCGTATTCGCTCCCCGCGATCAGCTCCTTAACCAGAGGATGCTCGGGCGCCAGGACCGCAAACGTCATCCCAAAGACCGTGTCAGGCCGAGTGGTGAACACGTCGAAGGAGAAATCGGTGTCCGCCACCCTGATCGTGAATTGGGCGCCCTCCGAGCGGCCAATCCAGTTCTCCTGCATGACCCGGACCCGGTCCGGCCAGCGGTCGAGCAGAGCGAGGTCATTCAAGAGGCGCTCGGCATAATCGGTGATGCGGAAGAACCACTGCTCGAGATCGCGTTTCTCCACGACTGTCCCACAGCGCTCGCACGCCCCATCGACCACCTGCTCGTTGGCGAGCACCGTCTGATCCTTCGGACACCAGTTGACCGGAGCCAGTTTCTTGTAGGCCAGGCCCTGCTCAAAAAGCTTGAGGAAGAGCCACTGGTCCCAGCGATAGAACTCGGGAGTATGCGACGCGATCTCGCGGTCCCAGTCGTAAACCGCCCCCAGCCGCTTTAGCTGAGCCTTCATCGTCTTGATCTTCTCTTCGGTAAAGATCCGCGGGTGAACCCCGGAATCGATGGCCGCGTTTTCTGCCGGAAGCCCAAAGGAATCCCAGCCCATGGGCGAGAGGACATTGAGACCCCGCATGGTTTTGTAGCGGGTGATGAGATCGACGTAGGTGTAGTTCCGGAGGTGGCCCATGTGCATTTCCCCCGAGGGATAGGGGTACATCTGCACGTTGAAGAACTTGGGCCGATCGGGATCGGGTTTGACGTTGAAGATCCGCTCCTCGGCCCAACGCCTCTGCCACTTGGGCTCGATGGTGGCGAAGTCGTAGGACATGGCGATCCCGAGGCTAGTTCCCTGTCCTGCGCGGATTTTCTGGGGCTCTGGCGCGCGAAAAATCCGCGCGGAAGCTAGGAAGCGGCTTCCTCTTCGTGCGCTTCGGAAAGGGTGGCCAGCTTCTCGATGTGTTCAGCGATGACCACCACCTCGTCGCCTCCAATGAGCATTATGTTGCTGGCCGGGTTGGTCGTGATGGTCCCGTCCCTGGCAAGGGCCAGAAGGGTGGCGTCGTTTTCCTCCTTAAGGTGGCGGCCCGCTTCTCCGACCGACAACCCGACAAGGCGATCGGGAATTCGCACTCGGTACAACTCCGAGCCCGCGCCGCCAGACACCATGTCAGTGACGAGATCACCGAGGCCCGGATACAGGGCAGTGCGGGCGAGAAGCCGAGAGGCGAGTTTGGACGTCACCAAAACCTCGTCGACGTCGGCTCGCTTGAAATGCGTGACATGCTTGGGATTGTTGACCTCGACCACCGTCCTCACCTCGGGAGCAAGCGCCTCGATCGCCAGCACGGTGAGGATTGAGTGCATGTCGGCATCATCGGTTCCGTCCCGCGGGCAAATGATCGCCGCCCGAGCGCAATCGATCCCAGCCCGTTTCAGATCGTCTTCGTTGGCGCCGTCGCCGCGTACGAAGTAGACCCCGTCCCCGGCCGGGTTGCGCTCGGCCGGGTCGACGACAACGACCCGCACCGCGTAGTCGTCGGACCGCAGCTCCTCGACCAAATCCCGCGCGGTTGAGTTCCAGCCACAGACCACTACGTGGTCCTCGAATCCAGCCGCTCCCATGCCTTGACCCTCCTTCAGCAGCAGATCGATAACGAATCCCACCAACGCTCCGGTGATTGTGGCGACGATCGCCACTCCAAAAAGGTTCAACGTCCACGACGTGATCCAGCCCCACGGGCCGGAAACGAAGTCCGACTGGCCTTGACCCATGACCGTGGTGACGGCCCAATAAAAGGAGGCAAAGAAGCGACGCGGGGTCACGTCTTCGATGGGGTTCTCGGTCAACGTGACGACGGCCGCTGCTAGGGCGAGGATCACCCCCAAACCCAGAATCATCTTCCGCGTCACTTTTCCCTCAAACTGGCGCGTGACCCTTCTGACATGCCAGACGATCCGGCGCAGGAACGGGATGCCGAGGAAGCTTGAGATCCGGCGACGCATTTGGCCGGCAGCCTACTGATACCTATTTTGCCGACGACGCCTCAGGAGCACGCACAATCGCCGTCGACAAGATTCGGGTTTGCATCGCTGGCATCACCGGCTGGGTAGGGGCCCCGCTGGCTGATGCGGTTGCCGCTTCGGACGATCTCGACCTGGTGGGAGGGGTTGCTCGATCGGACACCCGGCACTTCACCTCGGTCAAGGCTGCGCTCGACTCGGTGCCAGCCGATGTTCTCGTCGACTACACCAGCGCCGCCGCCGTGAAAGCCAATGTTCTGGCAGCGATCGCCCGTGGGGTGGGGGTAGTGGTCGGTTCAAGCGGAATGTCGGCCGAGGATTACGACGAGATCGACGGGAAGGCCCGGACGGCAGGAGTGGGAGTCATCGCCGCCGGCAACTTTTCGGTCACCGCGGCTCTGCTCCTCCGCTTCGCCAGTGAAGCCGCCCGCCACGTCGGGGCATGGGAAGTTATCGACTACGCCAGCCTGACCAAACCCGACGCTCCCAGCGGGACCGCCCGGGAGCTGGCCGAACGACTCAGCGCGGTGCGCCCACCCGCCTCGGGTGTGCCACTCGATCGGATGCTCGGTCTCACGGAGGCTCGTGGCGCCGACCTCGACGGAACCCGGGTCCACTCGTTGCGGCTGCCGAGTTTTACCGTCTCGACCGAGGCACTCTTTGCTGCCGAGGACGAGCGGTTGTCGATTCGGCATGACGCCGGCGCCTCCGCCGCCCCCTACATTGGCGGAACCCTGCTGGCGATTCGGGCGGTGGTCGGTCGGAGCGGTCTCACTCGCGGCCTCGACCAACTCCTCTTCTAGCTAGCTGACGTTGCCTACATGTTGCGGCGGTATTGCCCGCCGACCTCGTAAAGCGCCGAGCTGATCTGACTCAGAGTGGCAACCTTGGTCGTCTCCATCAGAATCTCGAAGAGGTTTGAACCCGCCAAGGCTGCGGCTTGAAGCTCCTGCAAAGCCGATGGCGCCCTACCCTCATGATGCGCCTGAACCGCGCGGACGTTCTGGATCAACCGGTCCTTGTCGGCGTTGGTGGAGCGGACCAGCTTCTCGGGAACAACAAAGGGCGAGCCTTCCGCCGAGAGGAAAGTGTTGACCCCGACGATTGGATACTCGCCCGATTCCTTCAGCTTCTCGTAATAGAGGGATTCCTCCTGGATTTTGGCCCGCTGGTATTGCCGCTCCATTGCCCCCAACACTCCCCCCCGGGTAGAGATTCGATCGAACTCCTCGAGTACTGCCACCTCCACCAAATCGGTCAAGTACTCGACGATGAAAGAGCCCTGCAAAGGATTTTCGTTCTTCGCCAGCCCTAGCTCACGGTTGATGATCAGCTGGATCGCGACGGCCCTACGAACCGAATCCTCGGTAGGCGTGGTGATCGCCTCGTCGAAGGCGTTGGTGTGAAGGCTGTTCGTGTTGTCGTAGATGGCGTAGAGGGCTTGCAGGGTGGTGCGGATGTCGTTGAAACCGATCTCCTGGGCATGAAGCGACCGGCCTGAGGTCTGAATGTGATACTTCAACATCTGGCTGCGTTCGTTGCCGCCGTACTTCTCCTTGATGGCCTTCGCCCAGATCCGGCGCGCCACCCGACCGATCACCGCGTATTCGGGATCGATCCCATTGGAGAAGAAGAAGGAGAGATTGGGGGCGAAGTCGTCGATTTTCATCCCCCGTGACAGGTAGTACTCGACGTAGGTGAAGCCGTTGGCGAGCGTAAAGGCGAGTTGGGTGATCGGGTTGGCGCCCGCCTCGGCCATGTGATAGCCCGAAATCGAGACCGAATAGAAGTTGTCAACCGAGTTGTCGACGAAGTACTGCTGGATGTCGCCCATCATCCGCAAGGAGAACTCGGTGGAGAAAATGCAGGTGTTCTGGGCCTGGTCCTCTTTGAGGATGTCAGCCTGGACGGTCCCCCGGACCCGGGTGAGGGTCTCGGCCTTGATTCGCTGATACACCTCCGGGGGCAAAACCTGATCGCCCGTCGTCCCCAGAAGCATTAGTCCGAGTCCCTCGTTTCCCGGCGGAAGCTCGCCTTGGTACTGAGGCTGATTCCCACCGGGGTAGAGCTCGGCCAGGCGGGCCCTCACCTGATCTTCGAGGCCCTCGGCCTGGATGTGCTTCTCGCAGGCCTGATCGATCGCAGCATTGAGGAAGAAACCGAGAATGATCGGTGCCGGACCGTTGATCGTCATCGAAACCGAAGTGGTGGGATCGGAAAGATCGAACCCTGAGTAGAGCCTCTTCGCCTCGTCGAGGGTCGCCACCGACACCCCGGAGTTGCCCACCTTGCCATAAATGTCGGGGCGCTCGTGAGGATCCTCGCCGTAGAGGGTTACCGAGTCGAAGGCGGTCGAGAGCCGCTTGGCCGGCATGCCTTGGGCGAGGTAATGAAAGCGTCGATTGGTCTGCTCGGCCGGGCCTTCGCCGGCAAACATGCGGGTGGGATCCTCGGCGATCCGCTTGAAGGGATAAATCCCGGCCGTGTAAGGAAAGCTCCCGGGAAGGTTCTCCTGTAGCAACCAGGCCAATCGGTCCCCCCAACCCCGCATCCGGGGCACCGCCACTTTGGGAATCTTCGAATGCGAAAGCGACTCGGAGACGATGGGGACAGAAACTTCTCTACCTCTCACGACGAAGACGAAGTTCTCCTGGTCGTAGGCGCCCATTCGCTGGTTCCAACCTTCCAAACGGGAAAGGTTGTCGGGGTGGAGCTTGGAACGAGCTTCGTCGATCTGCTCCTGGTTGCCGCCAGCCTGCAATCGGTAATACTCCTCGGCGGCCGCTGCCTGCTCGGAAGCCCATCGGTCGTAGTCGCGAACGGTTTCGGTTATCTCCGCCAGGTAGCGGACCCGCCCGGGCGGCACCACCGCCTGTTTCTCGATCGGGTCGACCATGAGCTGCCAAGAAGACTCGAACGCGGATCCTGTCTTCTCGTTCAGGGCCGCTAGGACCGATCGATAGAAGCGATCGGTGCCGGGGTCGTTGAAGTCCGAGGCAATAGTCGCGTAGACCGGGAGCTCATCGTCGGGACCGTCGAATCGCACCCGGTTCCGCCGGTACTGCTTTCGCACTTCTCGGATGGCGTCCTCCGCACCCTGCTTGTCCGCCTTATTGATAGCGACGAGGTCGGCGAAGTCGAGCATGTCGATCTTCTCGAGCTGCGAGGCGGCTCCGTATTCAGGCGTCATCACGTACAACGACAGGTCCGCCACGTCCACGATCTCTGTGTCCGACTGGCCGATGCCCGACGTCTCGAGGATCACCAGATCGTATCCGGCCACCTTGACCGCGTTCACCGCGGTGCCCACCGCCGGGGATAGGGCGAGGTTCGGTTGGCGGGTGGCCATCGACCGCATGTATGCCCGGGGATGCGGGATCGAGTTCATCCGAATCCGGTCGCCGAGCAGGGCCCCGCCGCTGCGCCGCTTGGAAGGGTCGACCGAGATCACTGCGACCTTTCGCTCGGGAAAGTCGAGCAGGAACCGGCGCACGAACTCGTCGACCAGCGAGGACTTACCCGATCCACCGGTGCCGGTGACGCCGATTACGGGAGTGTCAAGCCTGGCGGCGCGGGTGGTGAGGTCGTCAAAGAGATCCTGATATTTCTCCGGCCAGTTCTCGGCCGCCGAGATCAAGCGCCCGAGGGTGCCTCGATCCGCCTTGGCGACGTCGATCGGCTCTTCCAGCTCGCCAGTTGGGTAGTCGGCCTGGGAGAGCATGTCGTTCACCATGCCCTGCAGCCCAAGCTCGCGCCCATCGTCGGGGGAATAGATGCGGGTTATGCCGTAGGCCATCAACTCGCCGCCCTCGGCGGGAAGAATCGTCCCGCCGCCACCGCCGAAGACCCTGATGGCGGGCCGGTCAGCCTCTATCAGAAGGTCGCGCAGATAACGGAAGAACTCCATATGACCACCCTGATACGAGGTGACCGCGATCGCCTGCGCGTCTTCCTCCACAGCGGTGTCAACGATGTCGGTCCCGGTCCGGTTGTGGCCGAGATGGACGACCTCGGCTCCCGAAGCCTGCAGCATGCGCCGGAAGACATTGATCGAGGCGTCGTGACCGTCGAAAAGCGTCGTCGCGGTGACAAAGCGAACCTTGTTGACGGGCTCGTAGGAAGCAACGGCCATTCGGGACCAAGCTAGCCAGGCGCGGGAGTCAAAACCCCTTCTGGTAAAGGAACTCTGACGCGTTACGCTTGGTGAGACATGGCGACAGCAACGAAATTGCAGGTGTGGATCGATCAGGACCTATGCACCGGTGACGGCATCTGTGAAGAAATCACCCCTGACGTCTTTGTCGCCCGCGACGATGGCCTCTGGGTGGTCAAAGAAGAGACGAAACACTTCGGCAAAACGATCGTCTACGACGGGCTGGAAGGCGACGGTCACGGTCCCGAGGGATCTCGAGGAGTGGCCCGGATCCCCGATCATTTGATTCAAGACGCACTCGAGTCGGCCGAAGAATGCCCCGGCGAGTGCATCATGATCGAGCCGATCGCCAAGTAGCGCCTCAACTGCGAATGCCGCCGACTATCCCGTCGGGTCGGTACTGCGCAGCCAGACCCGAATCGAACGGGGGCTCATGGCCTCATCGATGGTCGAAACCAATTCGGTAGCGACCGACTCCAAGGACGTTTCGGTTCCGAGCCGCCGGCTGATTCCCTCCATGATCAGGGCCGCGTCGTAGCGGCCCCGATCGAAGGCCCGGTCGATGACACCTTGCACCCATCTTCGGGCCGGTCCGAACATCAAGGTGATCACCACGGTCGAGCCGACCAGGGCGAGATCGGACGCCACTACCTCACCGAGCAGTAGCCCAAGCGCTCGGCTGGAGAGAAAAACTGCGGCCAAGCCGATCGCCACCAGCAGGGCCGTGAGAACCGTGTAAACCAGGGCGCGATTGATGAGAAAGCGAACATCGAACAGCTGGCGTCGCATCACCGACCAGCCGATTGAGAGGGGCAAAAAGACCACTGCCGCTCCCAGCAAGAACAGAAGGATTACCTCGTAAAAGGCCACTAGCTCCGGAGTGACCAGGCCGAGATCAAGAATTCCCTCACCCAGCTCGGGGTCGAGCACCACAAGGAGGGTGAAGGCCGCGGCTCCGAGAAAAACCGAACCCAGCACGAGTCTGGTTTGCCAGCGCTCTTCTGAGGTCGAGACCTCGACATAGCGATAGATCTGGGCCACTACCCCGGCGACCGGAATTCCCCAGATCCAGGCGAACTGAAGGCTCGAAGGCATCGTCGTTATCGCAAAGATCTGAGGGGCTGCCACCCAGAGACCGGCGAACGCGATCATGCCGAGCAACAGCCAGCGGCTGAACTTGGGGACGAACCGGCCATCGGGCAGCAAGAGCAACGCGGCTAGCGACGAGATCCCCGCCACCGAACGCCCGAAATGGGGCCAGGGTGAAGCTGCATGCCCGATGAACGCCACCGCCGGAACCAGCTCGGGACGGCGAGCCCTGATAAGCGCCATGGGGAGGAGCAGTGCCGAGCCCAGGCTGAGCAGCATCATCGAGGTGACGAACGCGCCCCGATCCCTGGGCTTGAGGAGGAAGATCACCAGACCCGTCAGGGCAAAGAGCAACCATCCGGCCAGTTGGGCAAGAGCGAGCATCCGCGCCAGGGCGACTTGGGAGATGCCGGCTCGGATAAGAGTTCTCGCCACTTCCTGGGAGATTCCAAACACCCCCTCCCCGAGAACCAGGCCTGCGCGCGCCAGGCGGAGGAGGATCTGAAAGCCGACGATCGCCAAAATCACACAGAGCGCAAGCACGGTCCCCCAGATCACGACGCTTGCCGCCCAATACGCGGAGGCGAAGAATCGTTTGCTCAGCGCCTGCGATGCTCGAGGCGGATTAGCGGCTTCAATCATTGGCCCAGGGATTCTCGCGACACTACGTTACGACCATCGGTACGAGGCAAGAGGGGTCCTTGAGCACGCAGGTGAACGAGACAATCTCAACTTGGTCGCGGGGACGAAAGATCGCGTTCACAGTCCTCGCGGCCGCCTATGGCCTTTTGCTCGTGAGTCCGCTGTCGGTGCTGCCTTACGCCGTGATCGGGTGGGTACTGACCGGGACCGGGACCTCTCATCGGGTCCACGAGGTTTCCTTCGGAGTGGTGTTCGTTCTCAGCCTGATCGGTCTCCTGGCCCAGGTACGGGCGACCCCGGCCAAGGTCGCCCCTATGCAACAGGTAGCGGTCCCGATCCTGGTCTTGATTATTACCGAGCTGCTGGTGGGCGGTCTCGGTCCCGAAACGGGCTTCATCTTCCTGATGTTCGGAATCCCTCCGATCCTGCTGGCGATTTTGCATCCCTCGCGCCGGGAGGTTTTCAAACCCACGCCCCGACCGACGCGGCCACTGCTCTCCATGGCCGTCGTCCTCGCCATCCCCGCCATCATCTTCGCCGTTGCCCAGATTCGGGCGGGGGTCGAGGCAGCTGAGCTGGGCGCTCCCGTCTTCGAGCAACTAAATGTCCCCGACGACGCTACGCCTGCCGAGTTCGAGCAGGCGATTACCGAGATCTTCGATGAACTCGGGGTCCCTGAGGAGCAACGCGAGACGATCCAGCACTCGGGCCACTGGTCGGCCATGGCAGGCTTTGCCCTCGGTCTCGTGGCCCTGGCATTTTTGGTCGCCATCCGTGTGCGCGGGTTCAGGGTGACCGCTTGGTCGGTCGGTCTGGCCGTGGCCTATTACGGCCTCGTCTCCCTGGCCACGCCCGACGACGCGTCCTCGACCGGCCTGATCGGTGGAGTTCTTTGCATTCTCTGGGGGGCCGCTTTCGTGGCATTGGCCGAGCGAGACGCCCAGAAGATGGCCCCGATCCCGAACCCGATCTCCTAGAAAGCCCCCTATAAGCCCTTGACAGCCCAGCTTCGAGCTTTGTATGTTTACTGAACTTTCATGACAGGGAACAGGAGTTGACGACGGAGAACCCAGAACGGGGCGGTCCCAGCCATCGGGTTTCCTCTTCTGTCAAGGCAACCAAGCACGACTCGCGCCGCAGCAACCTCCGCACCACCCTCGAACTCGTCTCCCATCAGCGCCAGACCAGTCGAGCCGAGATCGCCCGCCAGACCGGGCTCACTCGAGCGGCCGTCTCGAGCCTGGTCGCCGAACTCCTCGAACAGGACCTCATCCGCGAGGTCGGACAGGGCACCTCAGCGGGAGGCAAGCCGCCCACGCTTCTGGCCCTCAACCAGCGCGGACGCGACATCGTCGCCATCGACCTCGGCCGCCGGCCCTTTCGCGCCGCTCTGGTCGATCTCGGTGGGCGCATTCACGAGCGGGTCGACGCCCCCCCCGAGGCGAAACCCGTCCGCGCCAAAGCCGCCTGGGAGAAGACGGCGCAGCTCATCGAGGAGGTCCTCAACCGCGCCACCGCCCCCGTGCTCGGGATCGGCGTTGGAACACCAGGGGTAGTCGACGCAGGCGGTCGAGTGATCGAGTCTGCCAACCTGGCGTGGCACAACCTCGAACTCGCCGCCGACCTGCGTCGTCGCTTCTCGATTCCCGTTTCGGTTACCAACGATGCCCAGGCAGCCGCGCTCGCTGAGTACCGGCGACACGGTGCCGAGCGCCGCAATCTGCTTTTGCTCAAGATCGGACGAGGTATCGGTTCGGG
>JBOGEW010000220.1:0-7435 GCA_050742075.1 Acidimicrobiia bacterium | reverse complement strand
GCCAAAGCGGGACGACGTCAGAAACCACCGAGGCGCCCGAAGCAACCGCCGCTGAAACCACCGGGGCGCCGGAAGCAACCGCCGATCCGGGGTCGGTGGCGAGCGTCAACGACATGCCCGCCGAGTGTGTGGAGGCTCTGCGCGAATATCTGCAGGCAATCGAGCCTGTTGTCGACGGAGTCGATTTTCAGTCTCTGACTCAGACGGACTTCGAGGCTCTCAGTGAGGATCTGGCCGCCGCTACTGAAGGCTTCGAAGAGCGAACGGAATCCTGCCCCGAGCTCGACGTCTCCACCGAGGAGAGCTTCTCCATCATCGGAGAGTTCGCCGAAGAAGAAGCTCCCGGCACCGTTGCCTATTTCACGTTCATCGAGGAGTTCGTCGGCTCCCTCGAAGGCGCCGGGAGCGCCTCGGGAGATTGCGAAACCGACATCGCCGCGTTCGGGGAGTTTGTCGACCGGGGCGGATCGATGAGCGATCTCACCGCCGCCGAAGTGGTCCAGGCTTCCACCCTTATTAGTTCGATCGGTGCCAACTGCTCAGATGAGCGCTTCTTGGAATGGTCAGAAGACGAAGACATCCAGGCGTGGATCAGCGGCTCAGGTTGAGATTCGACGGGAGCTGATTAATTAGTACCGGCTTGGGCCTGGGTCTCGTCGCGATCCTGGTCCTATTAACTGCGTTCTTCGTCGCAGGGGAATTCGCCCTGGTCGCGGTCGATCGGAGCCGGGTGAAGCGACTGGCCGGAGAGGGCGATCGCGCCGCCGCTCAGATCAATCACTCGCTATCCCGACTTTCCTTCGAGCTGTCCGGGGCCCAGCTCGGAATAACGATCACCTCGCTTCTGACCGGGGCTATCGCCGAACCCGCCCTGGCCGGGATTTTCGAACCGCTGCTGAGAAGGATCGGCTGGGAAGGCGTGACCGATCGCCCGGCTTTCGCTATCGGAGTCGCGCTGTTTGTCGCCAACATCGCCTCGATGCTGATCGGCGAGCTAGTGCCGAAGAACTTCGCCCTGGCCAAACCCTTCGGCACCGCCAAGGCGGTGGCCATTCCGATGTCTTGGGTCAACCGACTTCTGCGGCCGGTGATCCTTCTCCTCAACCGGGCCGCTAACTGGACGGTGCGCAAGCTCGGAATCGAACCGCGCGAGGAACTAGCTGGAGTCAGGTCTCTCGAGGAACTCGAGCTCATCATCCGTTCCTCCGGCGAGGAGGGGGAACTCGACGACGCCGAGCTCTCACTCCTCACCAGGGCGATCTCGTTCACCGAGAAGGTGGCGGCCGATGTCATGGTCCCCCGAGTAGACGTCGAAGGCCTGTCTCGCTTTGACTCAGTCGCCGATCTCCGCCGTGTGTCCCGTGACTCAGGGCACTCCCGTTTCCCGATCTTTGGAGAGGACAGGGACGAGATCGTCGGGGTAATCCACGTCAAGGACTCATTCCGGGTGCCAGCGGAAAGACGCTCGATCACCCCGGTTGGTCACATCGCCAAGCCGGCGCTGATCGTTCCGGACTCCCGCCACCTCGACGATCTGTTGGTCGACATGCAGCGCCAGAGCCGGGCTATGGCTTTGGTGGTCGACGAGTACGGGGGCCTGGCGGGGATCGTGACGATCGAGGATCTTCTCGAGGAGATCCTCGGAGAGATTGCCGACGAGCACGATGCCCCTGCCGCCGGCTTGGATGCCTCTCACCAACCGATTTCCGAACAGATCGAAATTCGGGGCCTGGCTAACCGCCACGACCTGGACGATGAGCTCGGTCTCGACCTTCCCGATGGGCACTTCGAGACTCTGGGCGGCTTCCTTATCGCCCAGCTCGGCCGCTTCCCCGAACCCGGAGAGAAAATCCCCTACGGCTTGTTCGTATTCGAGGTGCTGTCGATGGACGGCCGTCGCATCGATCGAGTGGGCGTCACCCGTATCAGCGGTCGCTCATGAACGTCGGCGCCCTGGGCTGGATGATCGTTCTCCTGCTCGCCAACGGCTTCTTTGTGGCGGCCGAGTTCGCCTTTACCGCCGCCCGTCGCGAGGTGGTCGAGGCCATGCCCGGGCGGGGAGCTCGGGCGGCGGCGGCGGCCATGATCAATCTCTCCGACGCTCTGGCCGGAGCTCAAGTCGGGATCACCCTCGCCACGCTCCTCCTCGGCTTTGTCGCCGAGCCGGCGGTGGCCGGAATCTTCGAAACCGCTCTGGGCTGGTTTTCGATTCCTTCCGGCGTCACTCACACCATTGCCTTCATCATTGCCCTGCTCATCGTCGTCTTCTTGCACATGGTGATCGGAGAGATGGCGCCGAAGAACATCGCCATCGCCACCCCCGAACGCTTGGCCGTCTGGCTCGGAGTTCCATTTCGCTGGTTCATGACCCTGTTCCGCCCCCTCATCGCTTCCCTCAACTGGGTGGCCAACGGTTTCTTGCATCTCTTCGGCGTGGAACCGCGTGACAAGCTTGAAGCGGCCCACACTGCCGAGGACCTGGCCTCAGTGATCGCCGCCGGTCGCCAGGAGGGAGTTATCGAGGAGTTCGCCAGCAAGCTCTTGTCGGGGGCGATCCGCTTCTCCGAAAGAGATGCCTCAGAAGTCATGGTCCCGCGTCCCGACATCGTCGCCCGTCCCCGGGATGCGACTCCGGCCGAGCTCGAGCAGGTGATCATCGATGAGGGCTTCTCGCGGATTCCGATCTACGGGGCCAATGTCGATGATCTGATCGGATTCGTGCACGCCAAGGATCTCCTGGCTGTTCCCGACGACCAGCAGGACCAGCCCATCGACCCGGCGCTCATTCGACCGGTCCTGGCGGTGCCGGAAACAGCCTCGATCCGCCCGCTGCTGGGCGACATGCAGAGAAGCGGTCGGCATCTGGCCCTGATCGTCGACGAGCACGGCGGCACCGCCGGGTTGTTGACCCTGGAAGACATCGCCGAGGAGCTGGTAGGCGACATCCGCGACGAGTACGACGAAGGGGCCCTCGACAGCCAGCGGATCGGCGAGAGCGACTGGTTCTACGTGCCCGGTGCGATCAGGCCCCACGAGTTGCGATCGCTCTCGGGGATCGCTATTCCGCCGGGTGAGTACGAAACGCTCGGTGGCTTTTTGATGGATCGTCTCGGCCGGATCCCGCGCCGGGGCGATCGGGTGGAAGAGGCGGGCTGGGTGATGAGGGTGCGGAGAATGAACGGCCGCCGGGTGACCGAAGTCGAGCTCCTCAAGCGTTGATCATTCTTGCGTAGAAATGACCGCATTAATGCGGTCATTTCTACGCAGGAATGAAAAAGTCAGATTTCGACCACCACTCCGATGTCCACCACCCGGTCGAAGGGAAGCCGGAAGTATTCGGCGGCGCCGCGGGCGTTGCGGTGGAGGAAATAAAACAGCTTCTCCCGAATACCCCCCAGTCCTACCCGCGGTTTGGAGACAACCCGCTCCTTGCCGAGAAAGTAAGTGGTATGAAGAGGATCGAAGGCCACCTCAGCGATAAGATTTTCGAGGGCGGCGGGGATGTCGGGCTCCTGCATAAACCCGTACTGGAGGATCACCTGGTAGAACCGCGACCCCAGATGCCGGATGGAGTCCCGACGTGCGGCCGGCACTCGCGGGCTCTTGGAGACCACCACCGACAGGAACACGACCGACTCGTGGACGGCGTCGTTGTGGCGGAGGTTGGCCATGAAGGCGGGAGGCACCACCCCCGGTACCGGGAAAAAGTACACCGCCGTTCCCTCCGTCCGATTGATAGGCGATTTGGCCAGGGAGGCGATGAACTTGTCGAGGGGCTGCCGACCGAGTCCGGTCTTGAGCGCAACCAGGCGACGTCCCGTGAGCCAGGTCGTCATGACGAAAAACAAGGCGCCGGCGGCCAGCAGAGCAAACCAACCCCCTTCCGGGATCTTGAGGAGGTTGGAGGAAAGGAATGCCAGGTCGATAAGTGCGAACGCTCCGATGATGGACACGACCCGGCCCCACCCCCATCCCCAGCGCTCGCGGGCGTAGACGGAGATGAGGATGCTGGTGATGAGCATCGTGGCCGTGACGGCAACTCCGTAGGCCGCGGCCAGGTTGGCCGAACTGCCAAAGCCGAGCACGAGGCCGATACAGACGATGAGAAGGGACCAATTCACGGCTGGCAGATAGACCTGGCCGTGGACATCGGCCGACGTGTGCTTCACCAGCAGCCGGGGGACGAACCCGAGTTGGATCGCCTGGGTCGTCAAGGAGAACACGCCGGAGATCAATGCCTGACTGGCGACGATGGTGGCGAGGGTGGCAAGGACCACAAGGGGCACAAGCGCCCACTGCGGCGCCAGCAAGAAGAAGGGACTCTCGACCGCGGTGGGGTCCGAAAGCAACAGGGCGCCCTGACCCATGTAGTTGATGACGAGTGCCGGGAGCACCACATAGAGCCAACCCAGGCGGATGGGGCGGGTACCGAAGTGACCGAGATCCGCATACAAGGCCTCACCCCCGGTCACTACCAGAACAATCGAACCCAGCGCGATGAACGCCCGGCCCTGATACTCGGTGAAAAACTCCACCGCGTAGAGCGGGTTGAGAGCGGCAAGGACCGCTGGATTTCTCAAGATCTGGACTGCGCCCAGCCCCGCCAGGACCGCGAACCAGACGAGCATCAGAGGCCCGAACATTCTGCCGACCACCTCAGTCCCTCGTCGCTGGATTGCGAAGAGCCCGATGAGAATCACCACCGAGATAGGGAGGACAAAGGTGGTGAGTTCGGGCGTCACCAATTCCAAGCCCTCTACCGCCGCTAGCACCGATATCGAGGGGGTGATCGCCCCTTCACCCGTAAGCAGCGCCGCGCCGAACATTCCCGCCAGGACCAGTCCGCTCCTTCTCCTCCGATCGCTATCGCTCGGCGCCACCAGGGCGGTGAGCGAAAGGATCCCGCCCTCACCGTCGTTGTCCGCCCGCATGACGACCAACACGTACTTGATCGTGATGACCAGGATCAAAGCCCAGAAGATCAACGACAGGGCACCTAAAACTGAGGTCTCGGAGACGCTTATCCCATGTCTGATCGCGAACGTTTCGCGCAAGGAATAGAGCGGGCTGGTTCCAATATCGCCATAGACGATGCCCAGTGCCGCCACAGTCAGACCGGCCACCCCGCCCATGGCAGTCGGTCGCCCTTTGTGCGTAGCGGTCACGGCGAGCAACGGTAACTTGCTCTTGTGGCATATCGATTGGCGGTGATCGGCGGCGATGGCGTCGGTCCGGAGGTGACCGAACAAGCCTTACGCGTTCTCGGAGTCGCCGCGCCGCGCTTCGATATCGAAATGGAGACAACGAACTACGACCTCGGCGGTAATCGATATCTGGCGACCGGTGAGGTGCTCCCCCAGTCGGTCGAGGACGAGCTCGCAGCCCATGACGCCATTCTCCTCGGGGCGGTGGGCTCGCCGAACGTCCCGCCGGGAGTACTCGAGCGGGGCCTGCTCCTCAAGCTCCGTTTCGACTTCGATCTCTACGTCAACCTGCGTCCGGTCCGTCTGTATCCCGGGGTGCCGAGCCCCATCGCCGGCCTCACGCCAGAGGGTTGCGACCTCGTCGTCGTACGCGAGAACACAGAAGGCCTCTACTCCGGGGCGGGCGGTGTCCTCCGCCGTGGCGGACCAGACGAAGTGGCGACTCAGGAGTCCGTGAATACCCGCTTCGGGGTCGAGAGGGTGATGCGCTTCGCCTTCGATCTGGCCAGGGCTCGCTCGGGACACCTGACCCTTTGTCACAAGACCAACGTTCTGACGTTTGCCGGTGACCTCTGGCAGCGAACATGCAACGACGTTGCCGAAGAATTCAAAGCAGTCAACGTGGACTACGTCCATGTCGACGCCGCTTGTCTCTACCTGGTTACGGACCCCGCAAGGTTCGACGTGATCGTCACCGACAATCTCTTCGGAGACATCATCACCGACCTCGGCGCCGCCATCCAGGGCGGCCTCGGATTGGCCGCCTCGGCCAACTTAGACCCGAGCCGTCGGTTTCCCTCGGTGTTCGAGCCGGTGCACGGCTCCGCCCCCGACATTGCCGGCAAAGGCTGGGCAAATCCGGTCGCCTCGATCCTTTCCCTCGCCCTATGCCTCGATCATCTCGGCGAGTCGGAAGCCGCCAAGGCGGTCGAGGAGGCGGCCGTAACCGTGCTCGGAGACCTCAAGGCCATGGCGGGGCCAGAGATGGGAATGACGACCTCCGAGATCGGGGCGGCCATCGCCGCCCGGATCGGCGACTAGGAGAGCTGGGGGAAGGCGGGAGCCCGGGTGAGGGGCCGGTCCCCGAACTCCGGCGCCCCGGGTGCGGCTTCAATGAGTTTGAGAAGTTCCTCGAGGCCAACCTCGAGCTGGCGGTCGATGCCGCGGGCGTAGTCCTGGGGGCTGTTGACAACCTCCAGGTCCGGGGTGGCCCCGAAGTTCTCGACGGCGTACCCCACGTCGGTGAACCAGGTGTGGAACTCTGGCTGGGTGGTGACGGTGCCATCGACCAGTGACTGCTGGGGCCAGATCCCCACCACGCCGCCCCAGGTGCGCGTGCCGATCAGCGGCCCCAATCCCTTCATCTTGAAGACGTGGGAGAAAATGTCGCCGTCCGAGCCAGCATTCTCATTGGTGAGACAGACCATCGGTCCCATCGGAGCATCATCTGGCATCGCCGAAGGGTCACGCCAGCGGGTGATCCGGTAGCCCACCCGCTCTCGCAGGAGACGCTCGAGGAGGAGTTGGCTGACGTTGCCCCCGCGATTGAACCGCACGTCGATGACCAGCCCCTGTCGATCTACTTCTGATTTCCATGAGCGGTGGAACTCCGAAAACCCAGCCGGTCCCATGTCGGGGATGTGGAGGTACCCGATCCTGCCCTGCGACCGTTCAGCCAAGTACTCGCGGTTTCCGCGGACCCAATCGCGATACCAGAGCCGCGTCTCGTCGTTAAGGGGGTTAACTACCACACGGCGCGGCTTGCCACGGCCGCGGCGAACCGTCAGCGTCACCGTGCGGCCACCCCGTTCCACCAGTCGGGAGGCAGGAGAGACCCCGGCATCAACCGGGCGGTCGTCAATCGCCAAAATGCGATCCCCTTCCGCGACGTCGACGGAGGGGGCAGCCAAAGGGGAGAACGACTGTTGATCCCATGAATCCCCGTGCGGGATTTGGCTGACCGTCCATCCTCCACGCTCGTATTCCACCCGGGCACCTAGATGGCCCTGAGTCCAGACGGGCGCCGGCCGGTAATCGCCGCCCAGCTCGTAGGCATGCGAAGTCCCCAATTCGCCCTGCATCTCCCAGAGAAGATCGGAAAACTCGGCCCGGCTTGCTACCCGGTCGACAAGATCTCGATATCGATCGTGAATGGATGGCCAATCGACACCGCCCATCGTCTCCCACCAATAGTGGTCTCGTTGCAGACGCCAGGCCTCCGAGAACATCTG
>JBOGEW010000219.1:0-3285 GCA_050742075.1 Acidimicrobiia bacterium | reverse complement strand
CCTTTCACCCCTTCCAATGGGACCTCAACTATCGCAACCCTCAAGTTCTGGCCGCGATGGCTGGAGAGATGCTGTTCATCGCCAACCTGGGTGTCTCGGCGGTTCGCCTGGATGCCACTCCCTTCATGTGGAAAGAGGCCGGTACTTCCTGCGAAAACCTTCCGCAGGCTCACCTACTGCTGCAGATCCTGCGCATCGTCGCCGACCTGGCCTGTCCCTCAGTGCAATTCCTCTCCGAGGCGATCGTCGCTCCCGACGCCGTCGTCGAATTCGTCAACCCGACGGAATGTCGGCTGGGCTACAACCCGCTCCTCATGACGGCGGTCTGGGATGCCCTGGCCACCGATGATGTTCGCTTTCTCGACATCGCCCTTGGTGGTCGATTCCGCTTGCCCCCCGGCTGCGCGTGGCTGACATATCTGAGATCACACGACGATATCGGGTGGGGATTCGACGACCGCGATGCCGTCGGGCTCGGCGTCGATCCCCGTCTCCATCGTCAATATCTCAATGCGTTCTACGCGGGACAGTTTCCGGGTAGCTTCGCGCGGGGAGAGCTCTTCCAGGAGAACCCGGCCACCGGCGATGCTCGCATCTCCGGCAGCCTGGCCTCGCTCGCCGGTTTGGAATCCGCTCTCGAGGCAATCGACCTCGGTGCGGTTGATGATGCTGTTGGCCGAATTCTCTGTGCCTGGACCGTGATTCTGATGGCGGGCGGGTTGCCATTGATTTTCCTCGGCGACGAAACCGCTCCCCTGTCCGATCACAGCTACATGGGAGATCCCGACCTCGAGTTCGACAATCGCTGGAGCCACCGCCTCGGGTTCTCGGTTGAGCGCTTCGAGGCGGCTTCGGAAGGGGGCCCCGAGGCATCGGTTCTCTCCGGGATCCGGAGGCTTCTCGATCTCCGCCGGGCGCTCGCCATCCCTCCTTCGGTCGCTCCCGAGCCCTTCGCCACCGGTGACCGCGGCACGGTTGGGTTCACCCGCGGTCATGTCACGGTGCTGGCCAACCTGAGTCGGAACCCGGCCGTCATCAATCCGCCGCCCCAGCGCTTCGATGTCATCCGAGAAGAGCCCTGGGAGGGGAATCTCCTCGCGCCCTACGAGTACCGCATCCTTTGCGCGGATTCTCACGGTCCCGAGACGGACAAATCCGCGCGGTAGGGCTCGTGGGCTTGTGCTGCGCGGATTTTCTCAGCACAGCGGCGGACAAATCCGCGCAGAAGGTCACACGCGTCCCAGGAGGTCAAAAGAGCTCGAGCTGACCGTCGCGCCGATGCCGCTCGAGGCCATTCCAAGGCAAATAGTCCATGAATACCCAGGAACGCCGATGGATCGCACTCGGTCCCCAAGCCTGCAACCCGGCTTTGTGAATCGGACACGGATAGCCCTTGTTCGCCTCAAAGTTCCAGCGGGTGAAATGCTCGGCCTCTTCCCGCATGATGCGATCGCGGACGACTTTGGCCAGCATCGACGCTGCTGCGATCGAGAGACATGTGCGGTCGCCGCGCACCAGCCGCTGAGCGCCGCCGACGAAGTCCCAGTTGCCATCGACCACCACCCGATCGGGAGGGCGGCGTAGTTGCAGAATCGCCCGCCGGGCGGCCAGACGCTGAGCCTCAGACATCCCCAGTTCGTCACACTCCGCGGGGCTGGCATGACCGACTGCCCAGTCATCGCACCAATCGGCCACGCGGTTGAAGAGAAGCTCGCGTTCCGTCTCGTTGAGTAGCTTCGAATCCCTGATCTTGTAGACCCGGCGGTCGCGGGGAACCACCGCCACCCCGACGGTCAGGGGCCCTGCCCACGAACCCCGACCGACCTCGTCGACCCCGAGGACCGTCTCATGACCCTCGGCCCACAGTTCCCTCTCGACGCGGAGACCAGGTGCTTTGTTGATCAGGACCGATCGCAGGCGCGGGACTGTAACCAATGTCTTTTCTGTGGGCTGGAACCGTCGCTAAACGACGGTAGCAACCCAGGGTTCGCGGTTAGTTGAGCGATAAGTCGGGGGGAAAGGTGGCGAGCATGGCCAAACGGCCACCCTGACGGGCCAGAACCCGGCTCCACAAGCCTTCCGGCTCTTCAGTGAAGAGGTCGCTCCAATCGGGGGGAAGGATGATCCATGCAGTCTCCTCGAGCTCCATCTCCAGCTGTTCGGGACCCCAACCGGCATATCCGGCGAAGACCCGGATCGGGCCATTGTCCTGGCTCTCGCCTGGGCTGGTGAGGTCGACAAGACCGGTGTCGGGCTGGGAGAGCTCGAAAGGACGGGAAAAGCCGATCGCCACCTCGGGTTGCACAGGCCCACCGACAAAGACCGTCGCCTCGGGCTCGAGCTGGCCCTCCCACTCAGGCAGATAGACGGCGGCGCGCTCGGTGCTGGGCCGGTTGAGCACCACCCCCATCGCACCCTCCTCGTCGTGACGAAGGATCAGCACTACCGTGCGATAGAAATTGGGGTCGCGCAGCAACGGGGCGGCCACCAAAAGCTGGCCGGTGAGCCAGGTTTGCATCGAGCCATGGTGCCACAGGAATTAAGCGACCTCACAACCCAACTCGGACTTGCCCTTGCCTGAAATATGCCGATGAAATCAAAAGATCTTGAACTGGTATTTACCCTTGTGGCGTAAGCTTTGGATGAGGATGGGCCGTCGCCGATTGATGGTCGTTTTGCCCGCTGCATTGTTCCTGGCCGCCTGCGGTTCGGGTGATTCCGACACGGCCAACTACACCGATCCGGGCAAGCTTTCCCTGGTCCAGCTCCCCGGAGACTGGCACACCTACGACCAAGAAGAAATGTCCAACCTCGAGGATCTTCCATTCCTCGAGCCCTACGGCGGTTTCGAGTACCCCCCCGTGGTCTCCACCGTCTTCGACGGCGCTCCCAGTCGCGACCTCGGCAACGTTTCCGTCCCGCTCGTGGAAGCGACCTTCCCGATCGGATCAATCTCAGTGCGATCGGTCGGTGATATTGAGAAGCAATTCCTCAATCGGGCGACCCTCAGCCAGTCGATTCTTCCCTACTACCAGTTCCTCAATGCCCAGGAGCACGTGCGAGAGGACTTCACCTTCGGCGACGGCTATGACGGGGTCAGGGTTCTGGTGAGCTACTCCGACGAGAACGGCGCCGAAGTGGGCGTGGCCTACCTGATCTCTGTGACCAATCCTTCCGACGACCGGATCTATTCAATCGTGGCCGGCTGCTCGCGCCAGTGCTACATCGACAACCAGGAGCAAATCGAGAGGGTGGTGGACTCGTGGCTGGTCAACAAACGAGCGT
>JBOGEW010000218.1:0-1691 GCA_050742075.1 Acidimicrobiia bacterium | reverse complement strand
GTCGCCGATGGCAACCAATCGCTGGTCGCCACCGTGGCCGGGCACGAGAGACTCCTCACCGGTTTGGTGGCAGGTCAGACCGATTTGAGCCAGAAGCTCGACCGGCTTGACGCCGCGAACTCGCAGGACTCTGGCGGGACGACGCCGATCGTGGTCTCGGTGCCAGAAGCGGAAGGGTTCACCTGGCTCGCCCTGATCGCCGGTCTGGCTGCGGGTCTAGCGTTGGCGGCCCTGCTCGCGGTAGTGCTCAGGCGACCGCGGGCGGCCGACTCAGTATCCGTACCGCGGGACCGGCCAGCCAAGGCTCCCGCTCCGCCGCCTCTCGACGATGACCGCGAGGAGACGAGGGTTCTGGTTAGCAGCTGATTCTCTCCGGGTCGGACTTGCACTCATTCGGTCGCAGAGGCGACGACCTCGATCTCGCCGTGCATGCCGTACTCGTAATGGCCGGGAAGGTGGCAGGCGAACTCGAATCTTCCGGGCCGATCGAAGGTGAACGTGGTGATCGCTCGCCCGTTGGGATCGACTGAAACCTCTCCTGGTATCGAGGGATGCTCCCCCTCGGTGCCGTTGGCATGGCGGCGATGCACCTCGCGTCCGCCAGTGATGAACTCATGGTGAATCGGGTCGCCATTCACCACCAGAAATCGAAGCCTGGTACCTTCGACGACAGTGAGCCGCTCGGGAACAAAGCGGGAGTATTCGATATCGATCTGGACCGTGACCTCGCCAGGGCCGAGGGCGACGTCAGCGCCATCGGCCACGGCGAACTTGTAGCCAACCCCGGTCACCAGCGCCATCACCAGCAGGGCGATAACGGAGACGGCGCGAAGGCGAGTCGGTGCTTGCTCGCTCATGACAGTTTGCCGGTGAGGCTCAGGTTTCGCCGCCGGCGCACCATTCCGACGATGAGGGCGACGATTCCGGCACCGATTCCCGTCACGATCGGCCACAACGCCAACTCACCCGGAGCGACCGAGATCACTTCCGGAGCCGAAACTCCAGTATCCGCAAAGTCGGCGTTTTCTCCGGAGCTGGCGGAGACGGCGAGGTCGTAATCGAGTTCGCTCGCCGGAGCATCGACGCTGAGATAGCTGAGCCACATCTCCTCGGGCATCCATTCCATCCCCACATCGGAGCGAAGATCGTCGAGGAGGAAAGAGCTGGCCGGTTCGCTCCGCTGAAGGGTCATGCCGGTGCCACCGGCGAGCAAGTCGGGGTCGTCCTCGGTCAGGAGGAAGACGTCGGCCTCGATGCGGGTATCAGGATCGGCTCCCAACCCGAGGATCCGCACCGGGACCCAGGGATCGTCGGTGGGGATTGTGGCCATGATCGGAGTGCTGTCGCCGGGCTCTTGGGCGAGGGCGGCGGCGCGCTCGGCGTTGAATCGGGCGGCCATGAACACCGGGCTGCGCTGGGCATAGAAGTCGAGGATCTCAGGGGCGTCGGGGGTGAGGAAGAAGCCGTGTTCGGCCGCCCAGGCACCGACCTCGTCCCCGCCTCCGCGGAGGACGGTGATGTCGAGGGCGTCGATCTCAACCTCGAGCAGCACTTCGGCTCTGCCGGCGGTGGCCGCCTCGGCAAGGAAAGCAAGGTCGCGGGCCGGGGGCGCCACTTCCTGGGCGAGCCGTTGCAGCGTCCAATCGCCTCCGCGCTCCACCTTGGTCGGCACGTCGGGGAGAGGAATGATC
>JBOGEW010000217.1:0-1678 GCA_050742075.1 Acidimicrobiia bacterium | reverse complement strand
GCGCAGCGCGGAGACCCTGGTGGCGATGAGCAACACGTCCAAGACCTTCGTCCAGGAAGGCGCCCCGGTCTACGCGTTACACGACATCGATCTCGAGATTCGCGTCGGCGAGACGGTCGCCCTGGTGGGGGAGTCGGGGTCCGGTAAGTCGACCCTGGCCAAGGTGTTGCTGGGGATTCATGCCCCCGACGATGGGGCGGTGATCGCCCTCAGCGGCAAAGGGCTCGCCGCCAAGGTGGAAAAGCGGACCCAGGGCGAGATCGGGGCGATTCAAATGGTCTTCCAGAATCCCGACAGCGCTCTCAATCGAAGGCACTCGGTGCGTCGCATCATTGGCCGCGCCGTCCGGCTGCTCCGCCGGGAAGGTAGGAAGCAGACCGACGACCGGACCAAAAAACTGTTGAAAGAGGTTCGGATGGGCACTCAGCACTTCCTGGCCAAACCTCGACAACTTTCGGGCGGGCTCAAACAGCGGGTGGCTATCGCCAGGGCCTTCGCGGGAACTCCGGCCCTGGTCATCTGCGATGAACCGACTTCGGCGCTCGACGTTTCTGTCCAGGCCGCGATCATCAACCTGCTGGCCGAGCTGCAGGCGGAAGAGAACGTCTCCTATCTGTTCATCTCCCATGACCTCAACGTGGTCCGCTACATCGCCGATCGCGTTGCGGTGATGTACCTCGGCCGGCTGATGGAAGTCGGCACTTCGACCCGGGTATTCGCAGGGCCCCACCACCCGTACACCGAAGCTCTGCTTTCTGCCTCACCGGACCTGGAGGAAGACACTCGAATTCGGCTCGAGGGGGACATTCCGGCGGCCTCGAATCCTCCCTCGGGATGTGTTTTTCAGACCCGCTGTCCCCGCAAGATCGGTGAGATCTGCGAGACGATCGAGCCCGTGCTGGAAGAAGCCGAGCCGGGCTGGTTCAAGCGCTGCCACATCCCTATCGAAGAACTGCGTCTCATCCAAAGTCGGTCCTCGGGCCAGCCGCGGACGCCCGCGTAACCACCTGGATGATTTCGAGGTGGCCCGGGTCGAGTCCGACCCAGGAGATGTCTCCATCGGTTCCGAAAAACGCTTGAGTCAGGTCGTCGACTAACTGTTGATCGAGCGATCTCGCCGCCATCACCGGTGGGGTCGGCCAGGGGCCCCATGAATCGATCACTACCAGGTTGTCGGCAAGCTGCGGCTCGAGGTCGAGGATCATCGAATCTACGCCGGCCAGGTCGGTAGTTCCCTTGCGCACGGCGGAAAGGGAGTTGGCATGCGATCCGGTTCCGGTCCACTCCAATTGATCTGGATCGACATGGTGAAGCCGAAGTCCATGACGTACGGCTATCCACCCGGAGAACGAGGTGGTCTGGTTGTAGGCCCAGCGTCCCGTCCCGACTCCAACTTCAGGGTTTCGAGCGACGACGTCGACGAAGTACCAGGGCAGGCTCTGATAGCGGGTGGCGGGAAGAATCGGTGCGACGAGAGGGGAGTGAGTGCGCAGTATTCGGCTGGCCGGCAGTCCACAGAGATAGGCGAGGTCGGCCTTCTCCGGCTCGGTTGCCAGAGTGATCTCGAGTCCCAACTCGTTGGATGCGTGGGCCAGTCGCCGATCGAAGAGTCGATTCTGCGGCTCAGAAAGCCAGGACAGCACCGCAAGTTGCATATCGGCCGGTCATCCTATGTGAG
>JBOGEW010000216.1:0-8089 GCA_050742075.1 Acidimicrobiia bacterium | reverse complement strand
CACCCGCTTCAGGTTGTCACCCACGACCACCGAATGATGGACGTCGAAGCCCGCCTCGGCCAGGGCGGCTCCGATCGTGGCCGCGTTTCTGTTCGTGATTTGACCGAGCAGGAGCTCGGTGCCGACGGCCACGATCTCGGTGATCATCTGAGTACGACACCTTCGAGATCGGGCCCCAGGGCCGAGGTGATCTCGACTTGGATCCAGTCGCCGGGTGTGCCCCGATCGAGGGTGATCACCCCGTCGATCTCAGGTGCCTGCCGGTAGGAGCGGCCAACCGCCACCCCCTCCTCCAGCTGATCGACGAGAACCAGGTGGTGCTGGCCGACCTGATCAAGGTTCGCGGAGGCCGTTATTCCCTCCTGGACCGCCTGCAGGTACCGGAGACGCTCCTCGACCTCCAGGTCGTCCATCCGCGAGGGAAGACTCGCCGCCGCGGTTCCCTCCTCAGCCGAGTACGGGAAGAATCCGGCCCAATCGAGTGCAGCCTCCTCGAGAAATGAAGCCAGTTCAGAAACGTCGTCTTCTGTTTCTCCCGGGAACCCGACGATGAAGCTCGAGCGAAGTGCCGCGTCGCGATCAGCCCGCCGAATCGTTTCGATCAGTTGCAGGTAACGCTCGCCCCCACCCGACCTTTTCATCGCCCGCAAGAGCCTCTCCGATGAGTGCTGCAAGCTCAAATCAAAGTACGAGGCGATCATGGCATTGCTAGTCATCTCCTCGATCAGACGAGGACGGATCTCCTTGGGGTAGAGGTAGAGAAGTCGCAGCATCCGCAGACCAGGCACCGCCGATACCAAGCGCAGCAAATCGACGATCTCGCCGGGAGCATCGATATCGCGACCGTATGCGGCCAGGTCTTGTGCCACCAACACCACCTCGGTGACTCCGGCCTGGATTAAGCCTTCGACTTCCGCCACCACGTTCTGGGGCCGGCGGGAGCGTTGCTTTCCCCTGATGAGAGGAATCGCACAGAACGTGCACGGTTTGTCGCAGCCTTCGGCCACCTTGACGTATGCGTACGGCATCGTCGGTGACGGACGATTGACGACGTGGAGAATGTCCATCACCGGTTTCCGCAGCCGAACCGGGCGCCAATGTGGACTTTCGGTCAATGCGTCGACGACGCCAACCAACTCGCCATAGCGATCGAGTCCGAGAACCGAATCGACTTCGGGGAGCGCTTGTTCGACCTCAACTCCGAAACGCTGGGCCATGCAACCGAGCACCACCGTTCGGGCTTCGGGTTTTTTCAGATCGCTCAGAAAGAGAATCGTTTGCACCGACTCGCGACGGGCTTCTTCGATGAAAGCGCAGGTGTTAACCATCAGCACGTCGGCGCTTTCGGGGGTCGGAGCGCTCCGGTATCCGGCTTCGGCCAAAAGCAGCTGAACCTTTTCGGAGTCGACCTGGTTCTTGGCACAACCAAGCGTCGTCAGCCAATACGTGGGTGCAGACATCTAACGGCTCAGGCCAAAGAGCGATAACGACCGCGGAAGTAGAGCAATGGATCGTCGAGCTCGGAGACCTGCAGATGTTCGATTTCGGCCACCAGCAGCATCTGCCAGCCGACCGGATAGATGGCCTCGAGCCGGCATCCCGCCCAATTGTCAAAACCCACGATCAATGGTCCCCATTCGGTTTCCGTTAACTCGAGCCCGGCGAAGAGGCCACCCGGCGAGGGCGAGAGCTCGGCGAAGCGATCCGAGAGGCGACGGTGGTCCTGTTGCGCCACGTGGACCACGAAACGTTCAGTCGTCTTGACCGCCTCGCAGAATTCCGACGACTCATTGATGGCAACGACCACCCGGGCCGGGGAGCCTTCCAGGACCAAGACCGCCGAAGCGGTCATCCCATCGTTGCCGGCAGTGACGATCGTGACCGGACCGGCTAGGCGGCCCCGCAACTGACGGGCTCGATCCCTCGATTCGGGGGGAGGGAGGAATGGGTGCTCGTTGTGAATGGTCACTGTCGCCAGTTGCTCACTGCGGTCAGGTTAGAGGCACTCGCTTTTTCACCCTGCGGTCGAATCGGAGATGCTCGGTGTAGCCCGCAGCCATCGCGTATGCCATCAGCATGTCGTGCTCGTAACCCGCCACGTCGGAGGTGTGGGCATCGGAGGCCAGCGTGATCTCCACTCCGGCTTCGAAGAACATCTTGAGAAGCGCCGCTGAGGGATAGGGCGCCGCGATCGGCATCCGTAAACCGGCGCTCGAAACCTCGACCGAAGTGCCGGAAGATACGGCCGCATCCACTACCTGGCGATAGAGATGGAGCGGCTCGGTGGCGGTTTGGTGGCCAAACTTCTTGGGCAAATCGATGTGGGCGAGGACATCAACCACCCCCCTTCCCGCCAGGTCGATGGCAATGGCGAAATAATCGTCCCAGGCCTGGTCGATCCCCCGCCGTGCGAATTCGAAGGTGACATCGGGGCTGTCGATCGACCAACCTCCCACCCAGTGCACCGAACCAATCAAAAAGTCGAACGGATAAGGAGCGAGGAGATCGAGGACTGCCTCGATGCTGGAGGGAAAGAAGTCAACCTCGAGTCCGAGCTTGACGGGAAGCCCGCGCTGGCGGGCGGCGAGGATGGCGTCGACATATTTTGAGAGCGAGAGGCCGGAATCGAGAGCGACCATCGCCTCCGTGTGCTCGCGCAGATCGGGGCGCCTCTCATTCTCCCAGAAGCGTCCCAGGATCGCGGCTCCCTCCTCGGTGCGATAGAGATGCTCGGTGAAGCCGAGCTCTGTCACCCCTCGCGCCGCCGCCGCCTCGACATAGCTCTCGATGAGCCCGGATGGGTACTGCCCGAGGGGAGGCCACTCGTAGGCGCGGCCGTGCGGATGGAGATGAAGGTGGTAGTCGGACACCGATTGGATCTAGGCGGAACGAACCGATTCGACCAGGCCCTGGAGCGGTCCCGGCCCGACGGCGTCGGCGAGAAAGTCCCAGGTGGCGCCGGTGAGGGCGCCATCGTCATCTAGCTGCGTGGCGGCAAGGTGCACCGCATCGGCCAGCGCCGCGAAGAGACCCACCTGATCCTTTTCGACCGCCGTGTCCACGGCCGATCGCGCCGCCGCGGCGTCACCCCTACCCAGCGCCTCGATCGCCCTCTCGGCCGCCGTCAAAGCCTGGCGCTGTGACTGCCCGTCCAGGATCTAGACCTCTTGGAACAGATAGGGACGCAGGACGTCGATGCGGGTATCGACCTCGTCGGGGTGGATGTACCAGAGAGTGGCGGCAAGTGTCGAGAGCAACGGATTGCCGTCCTGGGGGGTGAAGCAGTAACCGACCAATTCATTGCCGTTCCGGATAGTGACGGTGTCGATCGCCACCACCGTCTGCGACAAAATGCGTCCGAAATAGCCGTGATCTCTCCCGAAGCTGAAGACGCTGTTGGCCGACGTCTTATAGGTGACTGCCACCCGTTTGTTGGCCGCCAGTCGCTCCCTGACCTCGTCGAGATCTATCTCCCGATCGAGGGTGAGAGAGAAATGGATCTGATGCATGTACTGGCTGTTGAGCTTGAGAGCCGAGGAAAACAGATTCAGGTCGTAACCCAGCGTCTCAAAAAGCCCGTGGGCATCGCGAGCGTGATGGGTGCCAAAGCGGGAGTCCTTGTGCCGTTCGACAGTCGGTGAAGGAGCAAAGCCCGAGTCCTGGGAGATGTCGTTGGATCGACGAATGCAGATAAACCGGCCGTCGGTGAGATGGTTTCGGCCATCCGGATCCATCGCCAGCGTCTTGATCAGGACGGCGATGTTGTGGGTGTTGCAAGAGACGATGTGGAGGAAGCGGTCCACCCCGCGTACTAACGACTCGTCGTTGATGCCGCGGGCGTACATCTTCCCGAATCCAAATTCGGAGCCCTGAGCCATGAACCCCTTGGGATTGGGAGCGCTGTCGTAGAACTCCGCCTTGTTGTCGTTGCCCACCGGGGTGCAGTCGATCACGACCGAAGCCCGCTCGATCGCCTCCCGCGCTTCCCATTTAGGGGTGTGGCCCAGCTCCTCAAAGCTCGAGCGCTTGTCCTCATCGACGGCGAGGACCGCTCCTCTGCGAACCAGGTCATTCACCTTTCCCCGCTCGGTGATGAGCGGAGTGCGCTTGTGAAAGGTGACCTCATCGATGCCGAAGTCGGTCTTGTGGTCGGCTAGGAGCCCGATCAGCGGCTCCCCTATGGTCCCGGTGCCGACGACGTGGACGATGTTCATGCGCTTCCTCCCGAGAAGCCAGTGGTTCCCACCAAATTAGCTCGCCTGAGGGCGGATCTCTCGTGGCCTTACAGTGACCGGGTGTTTGCCTACGACCCTTCCATCACCGCCGCGTACCCGACGATCCGCGCCGGAATCCTTCACGCCACGGGGTTGGTCAATGGGCCGGCCCCGCCGACATTGGTCGCGGAGTACCGGACCGCTCAGATCGAGGCCGCGCATCGCTTGGCAGAGACCGAGATCGCTGACCTCCCTTCCATCGCCTCCTGGCGCCGGGCCTTCACCCGCTTCGGCGCCAAGCCAACCCAGTATCGAAGCGCGGTCGAGGCGCTCTTGCGGCGCCTGTCGAAGCAGGGAGACATTCCCACCATCAGCGCCCTGGTCGACACTGGCAATTTGGTCTCGATCCGCTACGCCATGCCGGTAGCGGTCATCGATGCATCGAGCATTGACTCCCAGGTCACGGTTCGCTTTGCCACCGGTTCGGAGTCGTTTATCGAACTCGGCTCAAAAGCAGCCGTTCACCCCGAGCTCGGCGAAGTCATCTTCATCGATGCCGGTGATCACGTGAGCGCCCGCCGCTGGTGCTGGCGCCAGAGTGCCGGCAGTGCCACCGGTCCCGCCACTACCGAGGCACTGTTTGTGATCGAAGGGCACCACGACCAGGCGAGCGCGGAGATCGATTCGGCGCTCACCGACTTAGGGGATCTTCTTGCCCGGCACCAACCTCATAGCAAGTCCGAAATCTGGAAACTGCCGGATACGAGTATGTGATCGCACACCCTGGGCCGCTCGTGGTCGCTCCACCGCGGAGTAACGGGTTTGTTCGGCCAGGGTGCGGCTCACGACTATCCACGTCACGGTTCCACCGATGATCAGAACCAGTCCAATCAGCACAGAAAAGACGTACGCGGCCCGTCTCATGTATGTCCGGTCAGAACTGTTCTTCTTCTGTACTGCCTTTCAATGCCAGGGTCGACCCGGAGCCGCCACTCACGATTTGAGACACCAGATCGAAGTAGCCGGCGCCAACCTCTCGTTGGTGCCGGGTGGCGGTATAGCCATCTGCCTCGAGGGAAAACTCTCGCTCCTGGAGTTCGACGTAGGCCGGCATCCCGGCCTGGGCATAGCCCCGTGCGAGCTCGAACATGCTGGCGTTGAGGGCATGGAAGCCCGCCAACGTGATGAACTGAAATCGGTAGCCCATCGCCCCCAGCTCTTTCTGGAAGCCGGCGATCTGGCCTTCGCCCAGATGCTTTTTCCAATTGAACGACGGGGAACAGTTGTAGGCGAGGAACTTGCCCGGGAACTTCTCATGAATCGCCCCGGCGAAGCGAGCAGCCTCGGCCAGATCGGGTTTGGCAGTTTCACACCAGAGCAGGTCGGCGTAGGGGGCATAGCTGATAGCACGAGAGATCGCTTGCTCTAAACCAGGGCGGACCCGGAAGAAGCCTTCCGCGGTGCGCTCGCCAGTGGTGAACTCCTGATCAGCCGGATCGACATCAGAAGTGAGCAGGTTGGCGCCGTTGGCATCGGTGCGGGCAACAATGATCGTCGGCACTTCCATCACGTCGGCGGCCAGCCTCGCTGCCTGCAGGGTCCGAATGTGCTGACTGGTCGGCACCAGCACCTTGCCTCCCATATGACCGCATTTCTTCTCGGCGGCCAGCTGGTCCTCGAGATGAACTCCCGCCGCTCCCGCTTCGATAAATGCCCTGACCAGTTCGAACACGTTCAATGCCCCTCCGAACCCCGCCTCGGCGTCGGCAACGATCGGCACGAACCAGTCAAAAGTCTCGTCGCCTTCGCTCCAGTGAATCTGATCGGCCCGGCGGAGGGCGTTGTTGATCCGACGGACGAGCGCCGGGCCCGAGTTAGCCGGATAGAGCGACTGGTCCGGATAGACCTGCTCGGCCAGGTTGCCATCGCCCGCCACCTGCCAGCCCGAGAGATAGATCGCCTTCAGCCCGGCCTTCACCATTTGCACGGCCTGGCCTCCCGAAAGGGCGCCAAGGGCCATGAGGTAGTCGCTTTCACCGAGCAATTGCCATAGCTTCTGGGCCATCGCTTGGGCCAGGGTGTGCTGCTCACGCAAAGACCCTTGCAGCGAAACCACGTCACCCGGCCCGTAGCTGCGAGTCACGTCCTTCCAGCGATTTTCCGTGGACCAGGACTTTTCGAGCTGATCGATCTCAGCCTGATGATTGATCACATGAGCTCCTTAGACGAGCAATTGGTAGGCGGGTATGGTCAGAAAATCCACGAACTCGCCGCCCAGCGAGACTTCGGAGAACACCTTCCAGGCGTCGGAGAGATCCGCTTCCGTACTCTCTCGCTCCTCGCCAGCCAGCCGATTGACGAGGTCGGCATCGATCAGTTTGCCGTCGGCGGTCCGCGCCTGGCGTTTCACCCATTGCCAGATCTGACTGCGCGAGATCTCGGCCGTGGCAACGTCTTCCATGAGGTTGTCGATGGCGACGGCTCCGGTTCCCTGGAGCCAGGATGCCAGATAGAGAAGTCCCACTCTGATGTTCGATCGCACCCCTTCCTCAGAGATCACTCCGCCCTCGATTTCGAAGTCGAGCAGATCCTCAGAGCTCACATTCTTGCGATCAGGGATTCGATCGATCTGGTTGGGTCGATCGCCCAGCACCCGGTCGAAACACTCACGTGCCACCGGCACCAGGTCGGGGTGGGCCACCCAGGTACCATCGCATCCCTGTTCGGCCTCGCGATTCTTGTCTTCGGTGACCTTGGCCAGGGCCAGCTCCGTCACTTGGGCATCTCTTCGATTGGGGATGAAAGCCGCCATTCCCCCTATGGCATGAGCGCCTCGCTTGTGGCACGTCGCCACCTGGAGATCGGTGTAGGCCCGCATGAACGGCACCGTCATCGTCACCTGCGACCGATCGGGGAAGACGACGTCATCCCAGTTCCGCATCTTTTTGATGACCGAGAAGATGAAGTCCCACCGGCCAGCGTTGAGCCCGGCGGAATGTGGACGGAGCTCAAAGAGGATCTCGTCCATTTCGAAGGCGGCGAGGATGGTTTCGATCAGCACCGTCGCCTTGATGGTGCCCACCGGCATGTCGAGCCTTTCCTGGCTGTACGTGAAGACGTCGTTCCACAGTCGCGCTTCGAGATGGCCCTCGAGCTTGGGAAGATACAGATACGGCCCCAGACCGGCCTCGAGCGCCGCTCTCCCCCCCCAAAACAGATAGAGCCCGAAATCGAACAGCGAAGCGGAAACCGGTTCTCCATCGATCAGGAGGTGCTTCTCCGGTAGGTGCCAGCCGCGCGGTCTAACTACCAGGGTCGCGGTTTCATCGTTGAGCCAGTAGTTCTTCTCGGCAGTCCTCAGCTCCAAGCGTCTTTCGTAGGCGGCGACAAGATTCTCCTGTCCCTCGACGAGGTTGGTCCATGTCGGAGACGTCGCATCCTCGAAGTCGGCCATGAAGACGGAAGCGCCGGAGTTGAGGGCATTGATCATCATTTTTTTGTCCACCGGGCCGGTGATCTCGACCTTGCGTTCGGCCAGCGCCGCCGGAGCGGGATCGACCGTCCACGCCGAATCGCGCACCGTGGCGGTATCGGGGAGAAAATCAGGGCGGATCCCTTTGTCCAGGTCGGCCTGCCGCTCTCTCCGCGCTTCCAGCAAATCGCGCCGCCGGCCGCCGAACTCTCTTTCCAGATCGGTCACGAAACCCAGCGCTTCCGGTGTGAGGACGCTCGCGGCCGGGGCTCGCAAGTCGATCGTGCTCATCAGTACTCGGTATCTTTCCACTTTCGGCGGTGGGGAAACCCCCCTCCCCGCCTCCGGCGGTACTCCCCCCTTCGGGGGGAGAAACAACGTCTTTGTGTTTCCTCCCCCAGCG
>JBOGEW010000215.1:0-7366 GCA_050742075.1 Acidimicrobiia bacterium | reverse complement strand
ACCTCCTCTGCCCGCGGTCGAGCAACTTCGAGATCGCGGGGCACCCGTTCGTGGAGCAGTAACTCGGCGGCGCGGATCGTCGGGTCGGTGTGGAAGAGCTGGCGGATGACGCCGTCGAACACGACGTTCGTCAGGGCGATGATCGACATCGCCTGGTGATGACCCATGTACGCCGTGACCGTGACCTGTTTCTCATCCTCGGGAACTCGAGAAGGCGTGAAGTCGAGGGATTCGTAATAGCCATAACGGCCGAGCGCACCCATGCCGGCCAGTCGCTCGAGGTTCTGGAGGGACCGGTGAGGCTCGATCATCGCCGCCAGCATCGAGGCGTAAGGCGCCACGACGAGGTCCTCGGAGAGCCCGCGCTCGAATCCGAGTCCGGGCACCCCGAAGGCAGAGTATTGGTATATGAGCTGGAGGTCGCGGGCGGCGTAAGCGGCCTCGGAAATTCCCCAGGGCACATCTCGCGCTTTCCCGTATTCGATCTGGCGACGAACCACCGCCCGATAAGTCATGTCGAGGACACTTTCTGCAGGCGATTCCATCACCAACAGCGGCATCAGGTACTCGAACATCGATCCCGACCACGAGATCAGTGCCGCATCCGACCCGACGGGAGTCATCGAGCGATTGAGGAGAAACCAATGTGTGGGCGGGAGGTCGCCTTGGGCGATTCCCACAAAGCTTGCCAGCCGGGCCTCCGAGGCGAGCAAGTCATAGTGACTCTGATCGAGAGCTCCATCACTCACGCGATAACCGACCGAAAGCAGCTTGTTGTGCTGGTCGAGTAGTAGCCCGAAGTCCATTCCAGTTGCCATTTCCACCGCCAAGTCCGCCACAGACCTCAGTCGAGCCAAGACCTGCTCCTCGGTGACGTCTTGATCGAGCTCGTGGCTGTCCACTAGTCGCTCGAGCGCAGTCGCCCAATCGCCCAGGTCTCCTGCGTCGACGCCGGCACCGAGTGTCCGCACGATGTCAACCACGTTGTCTGCTGCCGCGGCGACCGCCGCGATAACCCGATCGTCCGCCGACTCGCTCGAGGCCAGGAGATCGATCAGAGCCTGGTCGAGATCGCGGGGCGAAACCACCTCGGTATCGAGGCGATTGACCATTTGATCCGCGGTCTGGCGGATGAGAAGGGCTAGATCTCGAACCCCGGCGGCCAACGCCGAGTGGCGTTCAGCGAGGCGCAGGCATCCCTGGGATACGGCGAGCAGATGACCGGCCAGGTTTCCGGAATCGACCGAGGAGATATAGCGAGGGTTGAGCGGCTCGAGGGTGCGGGTGTCGTACCAGTTGAGCAAGTGACCTGCATGCCGTTCGAGGCGGCTCATGACCGCGATCGTTTGCTCCAGTCGCGTGATCGCCTCGACGGTGCCGATCCAGCCAAATTCCCGCGCCGCCAGCACCGACAGGAGATAGAGACCAAGGTTGGTTGGTGAGGTCCGGTGAGCGATCGCCTCGGGCTCCTCCTGGAAATTGTCGGGGGGCAAGTGGTTGTCGTTGGCCGTCACGAAACGCTCGAAATAGGTCCACGTCCTCCGGGCGAGCAACCGGAAAGCTTCGATCTCCTCGGCATCCAGCGGTGAGGTGGGAACCGTCCGCCTTGGCTTGCTCGCTTCATAGGCCAAGTAGGGAGCAGCCAGCCAAGCGACTGTCAATGGGGCCGAGACCCAGAGGGCCTCCGGCTTGGCCAACGCCGCGGCCACGGTCGCCGCCACCCCCATCGCCGCCGGCGGTGACATCCGCTTGACAAATTCCCCCAGGTCAAAGCCAAAACGTCGCTCCGCTTCCTCGGAGGTCATCCACAGCAGCAGGTGGCGCTTGGAGACGAGCATCCGCCAAAGAGTGGTGACGACGGCATCGACCATCACCGCGGCCTGGTAGGCAAGAAATGAGATCTGGAGTCCGACCCGAGCGAGACTCCGACCGGTATCGCCGACCCAACGCTGGAACCTGACCGCACCGGGCGTGGTCGTTTGGCGCGGGACCAGCCGCTCGAGCAGGGGTAGGACCCCCGGGACGACCAGGGACGCGAAGACCAGAGCCACCGGCGCCCACACCGGGATAGCGGGAATGACGAAAGCCGCCAGGAGTAGACCCAGCGCCGCTGGCGCGCTGAGACTGCGACGGAGGTTGTCGAGCATCTTCAGGCGAGCTACCGCATCGAGGGCTCCCCGTCGTCCGACGATCCAGGGCAAGAGCTGCCAGTCGCCGCGCACCCATCGATGCTGGCGCTGGATCGCCACTTCGTAATGGCTCGGAAACTCCTCGAACACTTCAACGCTCGTAACCAATCCGGCGCGGGCGAAGCTTCCTTCGAAGAGGTCGTGGGAAAGCAGGGTGTTGTCAGGCACCCGGCCGGCGAGTGCCGCCTCGAAAGCGTCGATGTCATAGATGCCCTTTCCCGCGTACGAACCCTCGGAAAAGAGGTCCTGGTAGACGTCGCTGACGGCGGCGGCGTATGGATCTACCCCGGCCGGCGGAGAGAAGGCCTGCTGGTAGAAGGAAGTGTTGCCCGAGCTGAGAAAGGGAGTTACCCGGGGCTGCAAGACCCCGTATCCATCGGTCACCCGCTTCGACGCGGGGGAGAACACCGGCTGATTGAGGGGATGGGCGATCGTGGCGACCATGCGCGTCGCAGCTTCCGGAGGCAGGCGGGAATCGGCGTCAAGGGTGATCACGTAGCGAAACCCCCGCGGGACTTCCTTATTGGGCAGGAAAGTGGTGTTCAGCTCGCCACGGAGGAGACGGTTGAGCTCGTGGAGCTTTCCCCGTTTTCGCTCCCAGCCCATATGCCGACCCTCGCTCGGGTTGAAGAGCCGGCGACGCTGGAAGAGATAGAACCGATCCTCCTCCTCGAGGGGATGCCGTTCGTTGAGCCGGGCGATTCCTTCCGAAGCGAGTTCGAGAACTTCCTTGTCGGATGCGAGGTCGGCGTCCTCGGCGTCGCGGAAGTCAGAAACAAGAGCAAAACGGAACTGACCGTTGGAATTGGCGAGGTAATGGACCTCGAGGCGGTCGATCAGCTCTTCGACCTGGCTCCGGCTGATCAGCATGGCGGGAATCGCGACCAGTGTCTTCGACTCCGCGGTCGGGCCATCGTCCAACTCGAGGGCGGGGAGCATCCCCGGCCGGACGAACCCGGTGACAAGCCGGTTGATCACACTGACCGCCAGGTCGGTGGCCGGGAAGAAGCCGATCAGTCCCACCAGCAGCGCCGCCCAGAGGCCACCTGCCTCAAGCGTCCGGGCGAAGGGAACGGCGACGAATACCAGAGCGACAACCACGATCGATCCCCAGTAGACGGCCGCCGACCAGCGTTTGACACCCCGGCGCAGAGATTGTCCGAACGATGGATGGAAGGCGATGGCCGACTCGAGCTGGCGCCGACCGCGATCTATCAGGAAGAACCCAGGGTCAGATTCCCGGCTCTGTCGCGGTCTCTGGCGGGCAAGGTCCGATGCAGCCTGCGCGATATCGAGCTGGGAGTGCGAGGAGCCCTTGGACAGTTCCTCGACCACATGCCGGTAGAGGTCACGCGTGGCGAAACTCATTTTCCGGAAGGCGGTTCCGTCGGAGAAGGTGCGATCGACCAGGCTCACGCCCTCGACGAATTCGGCCCATTCGAATGACGAGATCTGGCGGAGACTGGTGACGATATTCCGCACGGTCACATTGGTCGCGGCCTGCCGCTGCTGGGCCTCGGTGACCAGCTCATCGGAACTGATCCCCTGACCCGCGAGATGCTCGAGAAGCCAGCCAAGACCAGCGGTAGTCGCCGGATCCCGATCTCGGAGCCGCTGGAGGAGTTGAACTGCCATCGCCCGTGGAATTCTTTCCATCCGGCCCAGTTGTCGCAGTCCATCTTCGGGCAAGCCGTCCCCGACGGTCAGCAGCGAGTCAGCGATACGGTCGGCAATCCGTCGCTGTCCGCGCGCCACGATGATGATGTCCGTCAGTCGGCGCAGGTTCTCGATCATCACGAGGCGGATCGCAATCGGCATCGCCCACAACTCGCCAATGGTGAGCGGTTCTTCTTCCTGATACGCGGCGACGAATCGCTCGAGAGCCTCGGGCTCGAAACGGCTGTCGTGATGGGCGACGAACGCCCATGCGATCTCGTAGATCCGGGGATAGCCGGCCAGGTGACCATTGCCGACCTTGGGCAATTCGCGGTAGTAGGAAGCCGGCAGCGTCTTTCTCACCGCCGCCAGCTGTGCTTCGACCAGATGAAAGTTGTCGACCAGCCACTCGGCGGCAGGCGTCAACATGCTCTCTTCCCGGATCGCCAGAGAAAGCTCCCGATAGGCTGCGAGAAGGACAGAGCCGTTCTCTGTCAACCGCTTCGAGATGATGCGGAATCTTCCCGGCTCCCCACTCAATTCCTGGGACTGGGCGAGGCTCCGGGCGTGCTCTTCGAGCCTTTCGACGCTGAACAGCTCGGCACGGATCGGTTCCCCGATCGGCTCGGCCTGCGAATCCCATGGCCAGCGCACGAAGCTCAGGATAAGAGGCTGGTGGCTCGTCCTAACGTTCGCCAATGGACGCAATCATCAAATCGGCGCTGGACCGCGGGGGAATAGTTGACATCACGACCGTCGGGGCCCGGACAGGTAAGAGGCGACGGATCGAGATCTATCTCCATCAATTCGACGGGCGTTACTACCTCACCGGGCGTCCGGGCCGGCGCCGTGATTGGCTCGCCAACCTGATTGCCAATCCTCATTTCACCCTCCACCTCAAGCGAGGGCTCGAAGCCGATGTTCCCGCTGTGGCCGCAGAGATCACGGAACCGGCCGAACGCCAGCGTGTCATCTATCGGGCGCGGACCGAGAGTTGGAACGCAAGCCAGGAAGACGCCCGTCAGGACATCGATTTCTGGGTGCGAACCTCCCCCCTAGTGGTGCTGGAGCCGACGGGACTAGGTGATGCCCACAGCCCGGAGGCCGATTTCGAGTAGCTCGGCTTCGACCGGCTCCACGACCGCGGAGCCGGGTGCTTGGAGGAGAACCATCCTGACTCCTGTGGCTGATCTTTTCTTGTCACGGGCGATCAACTGCAGGGCAGGACTCAGGGAAACACCGGCTGCCGCCACCGGAAGGCCCAGTCCGAAGATCGTGTCGATGAGCCGGCGATGGTCGAACCCAAACCGGGCGTTGGAGATCGTGGCCGCCGCCGCCATCCCCACCGCAACTGCCATGCCGTGAGACATTGGAGCGAGAATCTCAACGGCGTGTCCGACCGTGTGGCCGAAGTTGAGAATCGCCCGCCGATCGGATTCGCGATAGTCGGCTTCCACGGTTGTGACTTTCACCGCTACCGCACGCTCCACCACATGTTCGAGCGGCGCCTCCTGACCCTGCGAGGCCAATAGATCGACCAACTGAGGGTCGCCGACATATCCGGCCTTCAGAGCTTCCGCCAAGCCTTCCAGCCGCAAGGGGAGGGCCAGGCCTTCCAGGAGGTCGATATTGATCAGCACCCGGCTGGGCAGATGGAACGCCCCGACCAGGTTCTTTCCCCCGAAGTTGATCCCCGTCTTGCCTCCGATGGCGGCGTCGACCGCCCCGAGGAGGGTGGTGGGGTAAAAGACTGCTTCGATGCCCCGAAGCCAGGTGCCGGCCACGAACCCGGCCAGGTCAGTGGCTGCCCCCCCGCCGACCGCCAGGATCGTGTCGTGGCGGCCAATGCCGAGGTCTCCGAGCCATTCGTACACCCGCCTCAGCACGGTGAGAGACTTCGCCTCTTCGCGGTCTGGAAGGACAAATTGATCCGTAGCCCCGCTCCTGGAGGCAGCATCTGCAGCCGGTTCCAGAGCTCCCGGTGAACAAAGGACCACTGTCCTCTCTCGCGTCGCTCTCTCGGGTAGGAGCGGTTCCGGCAGACCTCGGCCAATAATGATTTCTGACGTCTGCTTGGGAAGGAAAGGGGCGAGTGTCAGTCGTGCCACAGCGCCTCCACCAGATCGGCCGCTTCTTCCGGCGACAGCAGATCCGTGCTGATCGCAAAGTCTGCCGCCTCCCGGTAGGCGCCTTGGCGGTCGTCCAGAATCCCCCGCAGCGTCTGCTCGACGTCGTCCTCGAAGATCAGCGGCCGGCTCGTTCGCTTGCCCTCCGAGGCGACACGGGCGGCCAGGGTGGCCGGCTCGGCCTGAAGCCAAAAAATCAAACCGGTCCGCCGCATGGTGTCGACGTTCTTGGGTCGCAGCACGACCCCGCCCCCGGTAGCCACCACCGCCCCGGGGTGAGAGGAGATCGAGTCCACCGCGTCGCACTCCCTGGACCTAAATGCGGCTTCACCTTCGGTGGCGAAGAGCTCAGAGATGTCGCGACCGGCTGCTTCCATCACCACCTCATCCGTGTCGATGAACTTCCATCCTTTGCGGTCGGCGATGATCCGACCCAGGGTCGACTTGCCGGCGCCCATCATCCCGATCAGCCAGAGGGGCATCGATTAGAACGAATCGAGGCGATCGCGCCGGCTTGCGACGGCGCGGCGAAAATCGTCAACCGTGTCGCCGCCGAATACCCGCTGGCATTCCTGGGCGAGGACGATTGCCACCATCTGTTCGGCCACCACCCCGGCGGCGGGAACGGCACAGGTGTCGGATCGCTCGTAGAAGGCGCGCTCTGATTGATGGGTAGCAACGTCAACAGTCTCGAGACCCTTGAGCACCGTGGAAATTGGCTTCATTGCCGCCCGCACTCTGAGCAAACCACCGATGGTCATCCCTCCTTCGGTTCCTCCTGCACGGTTGGTCCGTCGCTGGAATCCATCGTTGTAGAAAATCTCGTCGTGCGCTTCGCTGCCCCGGCGACGGGCTGTCTCCAGACCGTCCCCGATCTCGACCGCCTTCATTGCATGAATCGACATAAGAGCAGCCGCCAGGAGAGCATCGATCCGTCGATCCCAGTGGACATGGCTCCCCAGACCAGGAGGAACGTTGTAAGCCAGCACCTCGACCACACCCCCAACAGTGTCACGATCGGCCTTGGCAGCTTCGATTTCACCGATCATGGCGGCGCTTGCATCGGGATCGAAACACCGGACCGCGGAGGAATCGATTCGGTCCAGGTCGGCCATGGTGGGGAGCGGGGATTCGGGGGCCGTGACTTTGCCGATCGCCACGACGTGGGAGAGAACCCCGACATCGATCGTCCGGAGCAGTTGTTTGGCGAGGTATCCCACCACCGTCCGGGCGGCGGTCTCCCGCGCCGAGGCACGCTCCAAAATGTCTCTTGCATCCCGCCGGTCGTATTTCATCATCCCGGCGAGGTCGGCATGGCCAGGTCGTGGGGCTGTGAGCTTGCGGCCGGTCTGAGTGTCCTCCTCCGGCTCGGCCCGCGGTTGGGGACTCATCGCC
>JBOGEW010000214.1:0-2064 GCA_050742075.1 Acidimicrobiia bacterium | reverse complement strand
GGAGTAACCGCAGCGATGATGGCGCTCAAGGGCGCCGAGATACCCCCGACGGTGGTGGTCCCGCACGTGATGCGCCAGGTCACGGCGGCTGACTGCAACCCAGATCGACCCAACGAAGCCGTCTCCGGCACCTCCCTGGTGCCAGACGACGTGCTGTCATTGATGTTCGGAGGATGACCGACCGCAATCCTGCCGGCGCTCCCCCCGGCGAAGCGCTGGGGGGAGGTGTCGCCGCAGGCGACGGAGGGGGCATGGCGAGGGAGGTGGTCCTCGCGCTGACCGGAGTCTCCCGGCAGTTTGGAGCAGTACGAGCGCTGACCGACGTCAGCTTCGAATGCCGCGCCGGCGAGGTCCACGCCTTGGTGGGCGAGAACGGCTCGGGAAAGTCGACGCTCCTCGGGATTGCCAGCGGGTTTGTGAAGCCCGACATCGGAAGCATCCACATCGGAGGGGTCCGCCTACGCCGCGACTCGCCGGCCCTGGCCAGGAAGCTTGGCTTGGCGATGGCCTACCAAGACACCTCACTGGTCCAGATGGAGCCGGTGAAGAACAACTTGTTTCTGGCGGCGCATCCCGACAGGCGACCTCCGTTCCGGCAACGCAAGAAGTGGGCCCGCCAGCTTTTGACCGAGTTCGATCTCGATCTCGAGCTGTTTCCAGACGCTCCGGCAGGATTCCTCAGCCTCGCCGAGCGCCAGCTTTTCGAGGTAGCAAAAGCGTTGGCAACCGATCCCAAGGTGCTGCTGCTCGATGAGCCGACCACGGCCCTTGGTCCGGACGAGGTGGAAGCGCTCCATCGAACGGTGGCGAGTTGCCGCCAGCGTGGGGTAGGCATCGTCTACGTGAGTCACCGCCTCCCCGAGGTACTGGAGATCGCTGATCGCATCACCGTTCTGCGGGACGGTCGCAATCGCGGCACCTTCGAAGCCAGGGCTACCAGTGAATCGGAGCTCGTCGAGCTGATCGTGGGCCGGCCGTTCGAGGCTGCCTTCCCCACCCCAACCCAGCAACGAATCGAGCAAAGGGAGATCCTGCGAGTCGAAGGACTCCAGGGCCAATCGTTCGGACCGCTCAGCTTCATTCTGGAGAGCGGTGAGATCGTGGGGATCGCCGGGGCCGAGGGCAACGGTCAACCTCAGCTCTTCGATTGCCTGGCGGGGAGGGTTCCACCCAGAGCGGGGAAAGTGGTGTGCGAAGGCAAGGAGTTGAACTTGATTTCAACCCACGAAGCCGTGGCGGCAGGGCTGATGCTTCTTCCTGGCGACCGCAAACGGGAGGCCCTTGCGGCTGTGCTGGGTGTCAGGGTCAACACCACTGTCCAGGCGTTGCGCAGATTCGCGACTCTTGGGTTTCTGAGGAGGAACGCAGAGAGGCGAGCGGTAGCACAGCTGGTAGACCAGTTGGAGATCCGGACACCGTCGTTGGACCAACCGGTGGAGTTCCTCTCGGGCGGCAATCAGCAGAAGGTGTCTGTTGCCCGGTCTTTCCTCAGAAAACCGGCAGTCATCCTGGCGTACGAGCCGACCCAGGGCGTGGACGTGGGCTCGAGGTTCGACATTTACCGGGCACTCCGCGCCCGCAGTGACGGCGGAGCGGCGTTGCTGGTGAAATCCAGCGACCCGATCGAGCTTTCCGGCTTCTGCGATCGGGTGCTGGTCATGTCGCGGGGCACGATCGTTGAGGAAATCCCTGGCGAGGACCTGAACGAACGCCGCATCACGGAAGCCATCGTCCGCGGCCCCGGGCTCTCCAAGGCAGGACGGTCGCCCCTCGGGATTGCCATGCCAACGGCCTCCAAACAAAGGTCGTCATGACCACCAGAGCCGATGCGACGAGGCAGGTTGTCCGCAGGGTCATGCGCGACGCCCGGGACAAGAACAAATGGCGCAAGATCATCCGCTTCCGGCTCTGGATGCCGGTCGCTCTCCAGATTCTCCTCGTCGGAGGTCTCCTCTGGTTCACGGACACCAGATTCCCGGGCTTCATCAACACCACCAACATCAATCAGATCCTCATCCTGGCGCTGCCCCTGATCGTCGCCACCATGGCCCAGACCCACGCTCT
>JBOGEW010000213.1:0-3137 GCA_050742075.1 Acidimicrobiia bacterium | reverse complement strand
TTTGGGGAGCTTTCCCACCTCGCTCCAGGGTGCTTGCCAGCTCATGATCCGGCCCGAAAACGTGGTGGTCTTCGCCGACGCCGCAGGCTTGGGCGAGGTCGTGTCGCGCCAGTTCTTTGGTCATGATCAGCTGGTGTCGATCGCCCTGGCGGGGGGTGAGAGATTGCGGGCCCGGATCGGGCCCGAGCCCGACCTGCTGGCGGGCCAGCGAGTGTCGGTGAAGGTGGACGAGGCGATCGTTTTCCCGCTCTAGGTTGGTTCGATGCCCGAGCTTCCCGAAGTGGAAACGACCCGTCAATACATGGTGCCCCATGTCGAGGGACGCCGGATAGTCGCCGCGGAGTTGCGGCATCCCCGAACGGGTCGGCGTAACGAAAATCCCACAGACGTCATTGAGCGCCTACTTGGCCAGCGGGTGGGTCGACTCGAGCGTCACGGCAAGTTCATCCTCGGGCGCCTCGACTCAGGTCTCACCTGGGTGACTCATCTCGGGATGTCCGGTCGAGTTCTCATCGCCCAGACCGGTGAACCCGAGATTTCCCACACCCATTTCTGGGCCCGAACGGATCTGGGGGCAGAAATGCGGTTTATCGATCCCCGCACTTTCGGCTTTGTCGCCGTGTTTACTCCCGGCGAGCTCAGCCGGGAGCTCCGGCTGGGTCGAGATGCTCTGTCTGACCTGCCGCGGACACCGCAGCTGGCAGCGCGACTTTCGGGCCGCCGGGCGGCGATCAAATCACTTCTCCTCGACCAGCGGATAGTTTCGGGATTGGGCAACATCTACGCCGACGAGGTGCTGTTTCGTGCCCGGGTAAGACCCACCCGGCCCGCGGGTGAGCTCTCCACCGATGAGTTGAAGAAGCTGCGGGGAGCCATCATCCCTGTTCTCAAGGCCGGGATTGAGGCGGGGGGAACCTCCTTGAACGATCTGGCCTATTTGCTTCCTGACGGACGAGCGGGCACCTTCCGGGAACGTCTCTTTGCTTACGGTCGTGAAGGCCAGGCTTGCCGACGCTGTGGAACACAGATCGAGCGGGTCGTGATCGGAGGGCGTTCGTCCTTCTTCTGCCCGTCTTGCCAAACGTGAAAGCGGTCAAAGCGGTCGTTAGTGGGAGCGTGCAAGGTGTTGGATTCCGGCAAGCCGCCCGCAGTGAAGCCAGGGGGTTCGGGTTGCTCGGATGGGTTCGCAACGAGTACGGCAACGGAACCGTCGAGGTGTGGTTACAAGGCGAAGAAGAGGCCGTGGCCCAGATGGTCGATTGGCTCTGGCACGGGCCGCCAGGTGCCCGGGTGAATGGAGTCGAGTCTGAAACCGTGGCCGTGGATCGCTTGATCCAGGAGTTCGTCATCCGCCAATAAACACCAGCGCAGAGCTAGCCTCAAAAACCCGAATAACACAGGTGTAACTCTTTGTATTTGAAGACCCTCAAACTGGTCGGTTTCAAGTCGTTTGCCGACCGCACCCGGCTCGAGTATCGGCCGGGAATCTCAGTGGTGGTTGGCCCCAACGGCTCGGGTAAATCGAACTTGGTCGACGCGGTTCATTGGGTCCTTGGTACCCAGGCGCCGCGCTCCTTGCGGACCTCGAAGATGGAGGACGTGATCTTTGCGGGGACTGTCACCCGTCCTGCGTTGAACCGGGCCGAAGTGACCGTCGTCCTCGACAACACCCGGCGCGATCTCGACCTTGATCTCGACGAGGTGGCCATCACTCGCCGCCTCTTTCGCGATGGCTCGTCCGAATACGAGATCAATGGAATGGAGTGCCGTCTGCTGGATGTGACCGAGTTGTTGAGCGATTCCGGCGTGGGGCGGCATCAGCACATCATCGTCAACCAGGGCCAGGTCGATTCGGTCCTCGCTGCCGATGCCACCGAGCACCGGGCCATCATCGAAGAGGCGGCCGGCATTCTCAAGCACAAGCTGCGCAAGGAGCGGGCGATGAGAAGGCTCGAGCGGACCAGCGAAGATTGCCAGCGCCTGACCGACATTCTTTCCGAGGTCGCTCGCCAAATGCGGCCCCTGAAGCGGCAGGCTGACGCCGCCAACCGTCATCAAGAGACCGCAGCCGAGGTTCGAGCACTAACGCTCTTCCTGGGCGGTGAGGAGATCAGACGTCTCGACACTCTGATCACCCGAGTCGGTGGGGAGCGGGAGGGTTTGGACTCCTCGATACTCGCGGCCGGGGAGGAGATTGCTGCCCTCGAACCCGCGGCCGATGCCCTGGATCAACGTTCGCAGTCGCTTTCGACCTCAACCGAGCGAGACAGCTTGGCGGCCGCCCGCCTCGAGACGACGCTCGAGAGCCTTCGTCGCATCGCCCAGGTAGCTCACGAACGCCATCGCAGCGCTCTTACCCGGCGCGAGGACGTGGACGGAAGACGGCGCGATCTGGAAGCGGAGCTGGTCGGTATCGGCGCCGAGCTCACCGCGGTGGTAACCAACGAGCAAACGGCCCGCGAGGAGGCCGAGCAGTTCGAAGCGACCTTGCGATTGATCGAGGCCCATGAGCGGTCGCTAGCCGATCAGGTGGGCCTTTCTGCTGAAGGGGCGCTCGCTGTCTCGCAGGGAGAGCATCGTTCGATGTTGGCCGCAGATGAGAGAGATCGACGTGAGCTCGACGAGGTCAACAATCGCTTGCTGCTGTTGACCGGACAGATCGGGACCGACAACGCGGCCTCCGACCGGTTGCTGGTAGAAATTCGAGATCTCGATGCCGACGTAGGGCGGGCCAGCAGGACATACGAGAGCGCGGCCGCCCGTAGCCGCGAGGACCAGGCAGCGTGGGAACAGGCTCAGGTCGACCAGCAAGAGGCGCGCTTCGATCTGGCCGCAGCGAAGGCACGCACCGAAGCGATGCATCTTTCCCTGGCTAACGCCGGGGAAATTGAGAGCCGCCGCCTGGTTTCGCAAGCGCGAGGTGCCCGCGGGCTGATCGAGGATTTTCTGGGCGTGCCGCCAGAGTGGGTCGCCGCCACCCATGCGGCTCTCGGAATCTGGTCACAAGCTATCGCCTTTGACTCGGCCGAAGCCCTGGAAGAAGTCGTCGGGCAGCTGAAATCCCAGGGTGGAGGAGGCGTTCCGATCGTCGGCAGCCGGGACACGCCAGCACCTGATGCCCGGGCCCTGGCAACGGA
>JBOGEW010000212.1:0-2080 GCA_050742075.1 Acidimicrobiia bacterium | reverse complement strand
CCAGGCGTCCTTGCAGCACTTTCCGCTGGCCAAACGAACACTGCTCACGGCCTACGCCGACACAGAAGCGGCGATCCGCGCCATCAACGAGGTCGGGCTCGACCATTACATCCTGAAACCCTGGGATCCACCGGAAAGCCTCCTCTACCCGGTGCTTGACGACCTCCTTGATGATTGGCAAGCCGACTATCGCCCCACCTTCGACGCAATACGTGTGATCGGCCAGGAGTGGTCCCGCGCCGCCCATGACCTCAAGGCATTCCTGGCGATGAATCAGATCCCCTATCGGGGGCTGGTTCCCGAACGGGATGAAGAGGCCGATCGCCTGATGGAGACCCTGGGAGCGCGCATCGAGGACCTGCCCATTGTCATGCCCACGGATGGAGAACCTTTGTACAACCCTGACCAACGCGCCCTGGCCGAACGTCTCGGACTCCGCATCCATGCGAAGGCTCCCGCCTACGACGTCGCCATTGTCGGAGCGGGCCCGGCTGGTCTTGCTGCCGCGGTCTACGGCGCATCGGAGGGTCTGCGAACGATCTTGATCGAGTCGGCGGCTCCAGGCGGTCAGGCCGGGCAATCATCCTTGATCGAGAATTACCTCGGGTTTCCGAAGGGGATCAGTGGTGCCGACCTCGCCCGCCGCGCCTACTCGCAGGCTTCTCGATTTGGCGCCGAGGTCCTGGTCCCAGCCACCGTGTCCCGAGTCGAGCGCAAAGATCCTTTTCGGATCATTCACTTGGCAGACGGAACCCAAATCACAGCCAAAGCCGTGATTGCGACGAGTGGGGTGTCGTATCGGCGGCTGCCGGCAAAGGGACTCGACGACTTGACCGGGGCGGGCGTCTATTACGGGACATCACGCATCGAAGCGCAAAGCCATGCCAACCAACCTATGTATGTGGTCGGGGGCGGCAACTCGGCCGGCCAGGCGGCCATGTTTCTGACGCGATTTACCGACTCGGTGACCATTGTCATCAGGGGCGACGATCTCACCGACACCATGTCTTCCTACCTGATTGACAACATCGAAGCTGCCAAAGAGGTGTCAGTTATGCCCAACACCCAGGTCATCGAAGCGATCGGCGGGGGCCACCTGGAGCACCTGACGCTGCGGAATCTTCGGACAGGTCTCGAGACGACCGTCGACGCTGGGGCTATGTTCATCTTTATCGGCCAGCGGGCCCAAACCGAGTGGCTGGCCGACCTGGTCCAGTTAGACAACAAGGGGTTTGTTCTTTCCGGTTCCGACCTGGGACCTCTCAAAGACTGGAACGTAGAGCGCGACCCACTGCCCCTGGAGACATCGGTCCCGGGAGTTTTCGTTGCCGGCGACGTCCGTCATGGATCGATTAGGAGAGTTGCCGGGGCCGCAGGCGAGGGAGCAAACGCGATCCGGCTTGTCCACCAACATCTGGCCTCACTGTGAGGACCACCGCCGAGATCCTGCACGGGCTTCCTTACTTCTCCGACCTGCCCGAAGAGCTTCTTCAGACTGTCTGCGATCTCTCCAAGCAAATCGAGATCGATGCGGGGACGGTCATCATCGAGGAAGGAAGCACCTCGACGGAGATGTACGTTCTCACTGAGGGCGAGATGGTGGTCACCAAGCATCAGGAACCGCGCGATGTCGAACTGGCACGGATCGGGCCGGGCGAAGTGGTGGGCGAGCTCGCCCTTCTCGACAAGGCCCCCCGAATCGCCTCGGTCTCGGCCACGATTCCCTCGCGCCTCGTGCGGGTGCCAGCGGAAGCGTTCGAGGCATTGTTAGAGGACTCCCGAGTCGTCCGTCGGATGGTCGGCACGGTCACGTCCCGGCTCCGGAGCACGGAGGAAGTCCTTCGACATGAAGAACGCATGGCGTCGCTAGGTCGGATGGCTGCCCAGCTCATGCACGAGCTCAACAACCCCGCCGCCGCTGTCGGGAGAGCAAGTCAGGAGCTGGCCCGTCTCTACGAGGCCCACAGTGTTGAGGTTGAGGGCCTTATTCCCGGGCTGGGTGATACCGCAAGGACGGCGCCCAAGCCTCCCGGCTGGATGGCGAATCTGGATCGACTGGAGGCGGAGCGGCTCGTGGAAC
>JBOGEW010000211.1:0-2134 GCA_050742075.1 Acidimicrobiia bacterium | reverse complement strand
CCCCACCTCGTCCCCGTCGCTCTGCAGCCTGGTGAGCAGGGCGGCTCCGGAGCCGGGACGGTAGGTGAGCTTGTGGTCGGCGCGGTCGTCGAGGCCATTCCTCCAGGGATGGACGAGGATGAGACGGGCTCCTCTTTCCTGGACGGCGTGCCGGACCCGCAGATACAAGGTGGGGTGCTCTTCCTTGAGATCAGGGCCCCACACCAGGATCGTCTTGGCGCTGTCGAGGTCTGAGATCTGGGCCCGGTCGGCGGTGGCAGCGAGGAACTGCGGGTCGAGCCCATCATCGAGCTGACAGTCGATGTGGTTGGTAGACAGAACTTCCCGAGCGAACTTGCCGAGGGCATAGGCGTCCTCGTTCGTGCCACGGGCGCCGCCGAGAACCGCCAGTCCTTTCCCGGCGTCTCGAATCTCGGTGAACCGGCTCGCCACCAGCTCGAGCGCCTCGCTCCAGGTCGCGTCCGCGAAAGAGCCGTCTTCTTGGCGGACCATCGGTGTTGTCAGGCGATCGGGCGAGCCGATGAACTCGAAACCGAATCGGCACTTGTCTGACAGCCAGCTCCAATTGGTCGCCTCGGCATCAATTCCGAGGAACCGCAGCACCTCGTTCTGGCTCGCTTGGACCGAGATGCGATCCCCGGTCGTGCAATGCGGGCAGGTCGACTCGACCGACACCAGGTCCCAGGGCCGGGCCCGGAAGCGGTATGCCTTTGAGGTCAGCGCTCCCACCGGACAGATCTGAACGGTGTTGCCCGAGAAATATGACGCAAAGGGTTGATCGGGGAAGGTATTGATCTGGGTGAAGTTGCCCCGGTCGAGAAACTCGATCAGAGGATCACCCGAAACCTCATCCGAGAAACGAGTGCAGCGCGCACAAAGGATGCAGCGCTCCCGGTCGAGGTAGACGAGCTCCGAGATCTTGATCGGCTTCTCGAAATGACGCTTCTCCTCGACGAATCGTGACTCGCCCGGCCCGTAGGCGATCGTGTGGTCTTGGAGCGGGCATTCACCTCCCCGATCGCAGACCGGACAATCGAGGGGGTGATTGATGAGGAGAAACTCGAGAACTCCCTCCTGGGCTTTCTTCGCCACATCCGATTTGGTGTCGATCACCATGCCGTCGGCCACCGGATTGGTGCAGGCGGTGATGAGGACTCGTCCTTTCGGGGTGTCCATCTCGACCAGGCACATGCGACACATCCCCACCGGTCGCATCCGTGAGTGCCAGCAGAAGCGAGGGATGTAGGTGCCGTGATCCTGGGCGGCTTTGATCAGCATCTGCCCTTTGGGTGCCTCGAACTCCCGGCCGTCGACGGTGACCTTCACCATCTCCGAGCCAATCGAAGCCTTGATCCCCTCGCGGGTGAGATCGGTCATGCGGCGGGCACCTTATAAACGCTGACATGGCGCGGACTCTGGGCGGTAAACGGCTCCCCCTCCCAGCCACCCCATCGATCCTCAAGCTCGAGGCCGGCAAGCCGACCCATCAAGTCGAGCTCCGAAGGCCACGAATAGCGGACCACCACTGGTCGGAGCGTGACTCCCTCGCCTGAGAGCTCGATCCACTGCGCGGTCACGAGCTGGGTGATGGGATCGTGTCGGCTGGCCTCTAAGACGACCCGGTGGCGCTCGACGACGTTGGCCTGGACCCGTTGACTTCGATCGAACCGTCCCAGGTCGGGATAGAAAGCCTCGATCACAAAACGTCCCCCCACCTCGAGGTGGGAAGCGGCGTTCCGGAAACAGCGCACTTGCTCGCCTTGGTCGAGCAAGCAGAAAAGCGTGTTGGCGATCAGGTAGATCAAGGTGAACTTGCCCTCGATCTCCACGTCGGCGAAATCGCCCATCACGACCGAGATGTCTGCCCCGCCCGGTTTCTGGCGGAGCTTGGTCACCATCTCCGGCGAGATATCGATCCCAGCGACATCGATTTCTCTTTCCTTGAGGGGAAGGGCGATGCGGCCGGTGCCGATGGCCAGCTCCAGCACCCGGCCACCGTTGGCCAGCTCGGCGAGGCGATCGACCATCCCCGGCGCTACGTCGGGAAAAATCCGGTCATAGTCGGCAGCCCACTCTGCCCCGTAGGTCTCTTGCCCGTACTCCATCAGGCCGGGAGCGGACATCCGCCGTCGTG
>JBOGEW010000210.1:0-8775 GCA_050742075.1 Acidimicrobiia bacterium | reverse complement strand
GTTGACTAGGTCGGGGCGGGTGAGCTATCTCGACGTCGAGCGGAGCGATCCCGCACTCATCGCCGAGGTCGGCCGGCAGTCTTCGCCCGAAGGCGAGATGTCGGTACCAGCTCTGACGCCTCTGACGATCGGCGGGACCGTGTTCCGCCACCGCCTGGTAGGTCCAGGAGGATTCGCCCTGTCGCCCCCTCTCGCTGTCAGCCTCGAGGGACGCCAGTCTCCTCTTCAACCGACGAGCGACGAGGTCGGTGGCGACTGGGAGGGAATCGTCCTCACCCATGCCGGACCGCGCGCCTCTTGCCGCCCTCCCGAGAGCGGACTCGATCGTCCCCTGCTCGAGCGTGGGTGGCCAACCATCGCCGCCTCTCCGATCCCCTACACCGGTGCCCATCGGCCGTCACGGCAGATGTCACCCGACGACATGGATCGGGTAATTGCCGAATTCGTCCAAGCCGCTCGGAGCACCCGCAGCAGGGCCACTCTGTTGATGATCGACTCCGCCCAGGGAAACCTGCTGGCGAGCTTCATCTCGCCATTGACCAATCTCCGTGACGACAACTACGGGGGCCCGATCGAGAACCGGCTCCGATTCCCCCTGGCCGTTGTCGGAGCTGTGCGCGACGTCTGGGAAGGCACGGTCGCAGTTCGCTTCTCGGCCACCGACTTCGCCCGGGGTGGGATCACAGAAGCGGATGCCGTCAACACCGCCCGCGCCTTCGCTGCCAGCGGCATCGACCTGATCGAGGTTTGTGGGGGCGGGGCGGTAGCGGAATACGAGCCGCCTTATCGGCGCGGCTACCTTCTCCCGATCGCTGCCACGATTCGCCTGCGAGCGGGAGTTCGGGTCCTGGTCGGGGGAGGGCTCAGCACGCTCGACGACGCCAACACCGCGGTGGGCTCAGGTCGCACCGATCTGGTCCGCATCGGTCCGGCCTCCGAGCGACCACTAGGTTGAGCCAATGGCCTTTGGCGGATCGGTCTCCCTTCACGACGATTGGAAGCACTTCCACTTCTCGACCGCTGATGGAATCGGGAGCATTGTTTTCGCTCGACCCGAGAAGCTCAATGCACTCACTTTCGAGGTCTACGCCGACCTCAGGGATCTGCTGGCCGAGATCCCGCAGCGAGAAGACGTGCGGGTGCTCACGATCACGGGCGAAGGCAAAGGCTTTTGCTCGGGGGGAGACGTCAATGAAATCATCGGGGCCTTGCAGGAGATGTCTCCGAGGGATCTCCTCGAATTCACCCGGATGACCGGAGCCGTCGTACAAAGAATGCGGGAACTGCCGATCCCGATCGTCGCCGGAGTCAACGGGGTGGCGGCCGGGGCAGGGGCCGTCATTGCCCTCGCCGCCGACTTGCGCCTGCTCGCCCCCGAGGCCTCGTTCCACTTTCTCTTCCCGAGAGTCGGACTGGCCGGGGCCGACATGGGTGCGGCCTACCTGCTTCCGCGGGTGGTGGGACTGGGTCGGGCCAGCGAGCTCTTGCTGCTCGGAGAGCGAGTCGAAGCGGCTGAAGCTGAACGGATCGGCCTCGGTCGAAGAACGAACGATCTGGCGGTCGAACTCGGCTCGGTCTCTCAGCGTCTCGGCGCCGGTCCCGCCTGGGCGCTGGGCGCCACCAAATCACTTCTGGCTCGAGAACTCGACATGAGTCTCGCCGCCTCCATCGAGCTCGAGGCCTGGACCCAGGCGCTACTAATGAGAAGCGATGATCACCGCGAGTTCTATCGGGCCTTCATTGATCAGCGCGATCCGGGATGGAGGGGAACTTGAGGTTGATCAACCCCGAGGGCCTCCCGCCCGCAGTGGGGTTCAGCCATGTCGCCGTGCCCGAGGGCGGCGAACCCGTCTTCCTCGCCGGCCAGACCGGCCATCGCTCCGACGGCTCGCTTGACGACGGCCTCGTAGCCCAATTCGCCGCTGCCTGCCGCAATGTCGAGATCGCCCTCGCTGCCGCCGGGGCGCAACCGACAGATGTCGCCGCGATGCAAATACTCGTCACCGACGTCGCTAGTTACCGCGCCGCGCTCTCTGAGCTTGGTGAGGCCTATCGATCGGTCTTCGGACGTCATTTTCCGGCCATGACCTTGATTGGGGTAAGCGAGTTGTTTGACCCGAAAGCCGTCGTAGAAATCGTCGCTACTGGGTATAGGCGTCCGAGCGATGAATGACCAAGGAGCAAGCCGTGAATAATGACCCTATTCCCCACGAAGTCGACGCCCAGAACACCCGCGATCGGGTGGTGGTTGACCGCAAGACCTGGAGCCCCGCTCAGATTGTGGCCGGCGGGATTGGACTTTTCCTGACAGTTCTCGGCGCTGTGGCAGCCCTCAGAGTCGGTTTCGATTTCAATTCTTCCGACCTTGTGTTGGGACTCACTCATACCCTGCTCATGGCCCTCATCCATATCGTCGTGGGGATCATCTTCCTCAGCGCGGCTGGCAATGCTCTGGGGAGTAGGGGGACGATGACCACCCTGGGCCTGATTTTGATCGCATTTGGACTCGTCTATGGAATCGAAGGCGATTCCTTGGCCACGGCCCTCGGGGGCGACGAGCGGATTGGATGGATCTATTCCATCGTCGGCGCAGTCAGCCTCCTCACCGCCTGGCTTTCACCGACGATTCATGTGCGCCGCGAAGCCTCCGACCGCCGGGTCGACACGGTGCATGATCGGACGAGCGATACTCCCCTCTGAAATCGAAATCTGAATCTGACGTCTGAAGCCTGACTCATGGAATTGGAACGGATCTTTCTCGGCGACCTGACGTGGATGACCGTCTTTGAGATCCTGTTGCGGACGGCGGTGTTGTTCCTCTACACACTGGTCCTGTTTCGGATGGTCGGTAAGCGCGGTCTCGGCCAGCTTTCCCCCTTCGAATTGCTGATCATCGTCGCCCTGGGTTCGGCGGTTGGCGACCCCATGTTTTATCCCGATGTGCCCGTTTTGAGCGGGATGATCGTGATCACAACCGTGGTCGGCTTGGAGCGGTTGCTGGTCTTGATTACCGAGTCGAATCGGTCCATCGAAAAAATCGTCGAGAGCGTTCCGGTGTGTGTGGTCGCAGATGGCCACCTGATCGAGGAGAATCTCGACAAAGAAGATCTGTCAAAGAGCGAGATTGAAATGCTTTTGCGTTTGCACGGAGTCGAAAACCTGGGTGATGTCCGCCGTGCCTACCTCGAACCAACCGGCAGGGTTTCGGTGTTTTGGTATCCGACCAGGAAGGGTTCGGGAGAGTCGATCCTTCCCGGCTAGGCCGTGTCTTGATCGTCGACCGCGGGGGCGGCTGGCTTGAACGTCCATTCGCCAAAACTCCAGACAAATCGGCCGTGGTTCCGGTTGAGCGTCGTCACTACCCGGTCGGCCTCGCCTTCAGCCACCTCAACTACCAGCACTTGGGCACCCTCTGCCAGGGCTTCATCCAAACCGTCGAGCACTCGAATCTCGTCACCGAATGTCATGGCGGCAGTCTTCAGCACCCCCTTGATTCCTGCCTGGTTCTGTGGTAGTCGGGCCTGCCCTTCTTCGCCTTTGAGGACGGTCACCGAATGACCTAGCCCTGACACCGCCGCCGCCGCTTGCGAGGCTGCATTGGCATCATCGAAGACTGCCACGACTTTGTTCTTGAGATCAATCGTTTCGGTAGCCATAGGAACCGAAATACCCGATTTTCGGGGAACGCCAAACCCTCCGGCCGGGGTTTGCCGGGCCGAGAAAGGGGTAATCCCTTCCCGACAGGAGGTTTCTGTGGGAAAGAGAATCAAGTTTGCCCAGGGGATGGCATTAGGAGTCGCCGCCCAGTACTACTACGACCCATCGGCGGGGCGATCGCGCCGTGCAAGGCTGCGCGATCAAGCTGGCGCTCAGGTGCGGCGGTTTGGCCGGCTCATCGGGCGCAAGGCCCGCTATCAGCTCGGTCGGGCGAAAGGACTCCGCCACCGGCTGACCACGGGGATGACGACCTAGCCACGTTTGGCGTGACTTCGGCGGGGGTAATTACCTCCTAGTACCTAAGGAGGCACGTCATAGTTACAAGGACTGACACGACGGTGCAAACCGTTCCACGTCGCTCCTATCGCGAGCGGTTTGGTGGCATCGATACTCCTGCTGCTATCGGCGGGCTGTTCGCTGCCATCGGCATGCTTTTGTTCATGGGTGGATTGGCTGCGGCCGGAGCTGGCGAGTTGCCCTTCCAGCTCGACCTAGTCGATCAGGACGGCAACATCAGCGAGTTCGAAGCGATTGGGTTCGCGGTCGCGGCCGGAGTGATTTTCATCTCGTTCCTCTTCGGAGGTTGGGTGGCGGGCCGCATGGCGCGCTACGACGGTGCCATTAACGGAGTCGCGGTGGCATTGTGGATGCTGGTGCTGGTGGTGCTCTTTACTGCTCTCGGCGTTTATTTCGGCGATCAGTACAACGCTCTCAACTACCTCGAGCTGCCCAACTGGCTCACCCAGATCGACATGGATGAGCGGACAACGAACGGCATCATTGCTGCCATCGCCAGCGTGGTGCTGGTGTTCTTGGGCGCAGCCTTGGGTGGCAAGCTGGGCGAGAAGTACCACGAACGGGCCGACGCTGCCCTAGTGCAGGACGACCGGTCCGCTGTCGTTTCCTAACGCATCGAGCAACGAAAGGAGCAACCGATGTACATCGGACTCGGAACACTGCTACTGATAATCATCATCATTCTTTTGGTCACGTGACCAAGTAGGGGGTAAAACATGGACACCGAACTCTGGACCTACAGAACTGACATGCTGGCTCAGTCGGAGAACATCTCTGGCTTTTCGGTAGAGGCGACTGATGGCGGCATCGGTCAGATTGACGAAGCTTCGCGTGAGACCGGCGCCGGTTTCATTGTCGTCGACACCGGGCCGTGGATCTTCGGCAAGAAGGTGATGATCCCGGCGGGTGCGATCACCGACGTCGACCTCGATGACCAGCGGGTCTACCTGAGCCTCACCAAAGAGCAGGTGAAGAACTCACCGTTACTGGATGAGGAAACTCCGATGGACGACGACTATCGGCGCCAGCTCGGCACCTATTACGAGTCCATCTATCCACCTCGGTAGCGGTTCATCTGCTTAGAGCAAAGAGAACGGGCCCACGGGAGGGCCCGTTCTCTTTTAGCGAACCCTGGGTTGTTAGCCCACGAAACCGACGGCTGCGGCCCACAGAATCGAAAAAGAGCGCACCGCCGTTCGGTCCTATACGATGAAATAGGTGACCGAAGGTACCTATCGACCGGGGCTAGAAGGCGTTGTCGCCGCCGAAACCAGCCTCTCCCTGGTCGACGGGCAGAACGGCCGCCTGATCATCGCCGGATTTCCTCTCGAGGACATCGCCGCCAACGCCAGCTTCGAGGAAATCTGCTACCTGCTTTGGCAAGGATCGCCACCCGCCCGAGCGTCTCTTGATGAGTTCAAGTCTTCGATGGCTGCGTTCCGAGTTTTGCCGTCGGCGACTCATGCGCTGCTCGAGCAGGCGGCACATCATCAAGCGCCACCGATGGACGCCCTGCGAATGGCCGCCGCCACTTTCGACATCGACCTTGGCGAGGTCGACGACTTCACCAGAGCCAAAGCCATCGCTGCCCGGGTTCCGCCCACGATTGCCACCTACTGGCGATACCTAAACGGACAGGAACCCATACCTCCCAGCCCCACCCTGGGCCGCAGTGCCAACTACCTCTACATGCTGACCGGTGCCGAGCCAGGTCCGGCGACCGTGCGCGCATTGGAGACCTACCTCAACACCGTGGCCGACCACGGGCTCAACGCTTCCACGTTCGCGGCCCGGGTGATAATCGCCACCAAGTCGGACATGGTTTCGGCTGTCACCGGGGCGATCGGTGCGCTCAAGGGCCCATTGCATGGAGGGGCCCCCGGACCGGCGCTCGACATGGTTTTCGAGATTGGGACCGCCGACCGCGCCGAGGAGGTGATCCGCGCCAAGCTCGAGAACGATGAGCGGCTGATGGGTTTCGGTCATCGTGTCTACAAGGTGCGCGATCCACGGGCCGACGTGCTCGCCGCCGCAGCCGAGAAGATGTTCGAGAGCGAAGGCGACCTGGCTCTCTATGACCTGGCGAAGTCGGTTGAGAACACTGCTCTCAAATTGCTCGAGGAATACAAGCCGGGACGCAACCTCAAGACCAACGTCGAGTTCTTCACCGCATTGCTGCTCCACGGAATCGGTCTCGAGATTCCACTTTTCACGCCAACGTTCGCCGCCGGGCGGGTCGCGGGATGGATCGGCCATTGCCTCGAGCAGCAGCGTACGGGCCGCCTGATCCGTCCCGAGTCGAACTATGTGGGACCGACCGGGCAGCGCTGGGTTCCGGTCGACGAGCGTCGCTAGCTCTGGCTAGGTTCGGGGCTCTGCAAGGAAAGGCTGAGCAATGGCGGAGCTGACCAAGGTCACCCTGGACGAGTCCGAGATTCCCCAGGCCTGGTACAACATCCAGCCCGATCTCCCGGAGCCGGCACCGCCGGTCCTTCACCCTGGTACCCATCAGCCGATCGGCCCCGACGACCTCGCTCCACTTTTTCCAATGGCGTTGATCGGCCAGGAGGTCAGCCAGGATCGCCATGTCGACATTCCCGGAGCGGTGCTCGACGTCTACCGCATGTGGAGGCCAACACCGCTCTATCGCGCCCGCCGTCTAGAAAAGGCGCTCGACACTCCGGCCCGGATCTACTTCAAGTACGAGGGTGTGAGCCCGGTGGGGTCGCATAAGCCCAACACTGCGATCCCGCAGGCATATTACAACGCTCAAGAAGGCACAAAGAAGCTGACCACCGAAACCGGCGCCGGCCAGTGGGGAAGCGCCTTGGCCTTCGCCTGTTCGCAGTTCGGTCTCGACTGCGAGGTCTGGCAGGTGGCGATCTCCTTCCAGCAAAAGCCTTACCGAAGGACATTGATGGAGCTCTTCGGGGCGACTGTTCATTCCAGTCCCTCCGATCTGACCAACGCCGGTCGCACGATTCGCGCTCAGGATCCCGACTCCCCGGGAAGCCTCGGCATCGCCATCTCTGAGGCGGTGGAGGCGGCGGCCTCGGATCCGAACACCAAGTACTCGCTCGGGAGCGTGCTCAATCACGTCCTGATGCATCAGACGGTGATCGGCGAGGAATCGCTCCTCCAGCTGGCGCGCATTGACGAGCAGCCCGACCTCCTCGTCGGTTGCACGGGGGGCGGTTCCAATTTCGGCGGCCTTTCCTTCCCATTTCTGCGTGAGAAGCTCGCAGGCAAGATGTCGCCGACGATCCGCTGCGTCGAGCCCACAGCCTCGCCGTCGCTGACCAAGGGGGTTTACGCCTACGACTTCGGCGACACGATCGGGATGACGCCGCTGGTGAAGATGCACACGCTGGGCCACGACTTCGTTCCCAGCCCGATCCACGCCGGTGGTCTTCGCTATCACGGGATGGCACCGCTCGTTTCGCATCTCAAGCAGTTGGGCCTCTTGGAAGCGGAGGCGATTGGTCAGGTGGAGTGCTTCGAACGTGCGGTGCAGTTCGCCCGCGCGGAGGGAATTGTCCCCGCCCCCGAGCCCACCCACGCCATCGCCTCGGCAGTACGAGCGGCATTGGCGGCGAAGGCGAGCGGCGAAGAAACAGTGATCCTCACCGCTCTCTGTGGACACGGCCACTTCGACATGGGCGCCTACCGCGCCTTCCTCGACGGTGGTCTGGAGGACTTCGACTATCCCGAAGAAGCGGTGCGCCAGGCGATGGAGAAGATTCCGGTCGTTACCTAGAGGAGAGCGACCAGCCGGGCGACATCGGCGGGTTCGTGGTAGATGCCGAACCCGATCCGGAGTCGGTCGCCGCGATAGTCGGTGATTATCCCGCGGTCATGCAGGCGCTGATAGAGATCCTTGGCGTCTGGCCGGCGGAAGGTGAGGAAGCTTCCGCGCTCAAATTCCGATGGCGGTAGCAGCTCACCCAGGTCGGGGGCGTGAGCGAGAAACTCTTGCTGCAAAGTGTTGACGTAGTCACCGACCACTGCGGGGGTGATGGCGTTGGCTTCGAGCATGGCCAACACCGCCTCGAGGCGATAAAGGCCGGAACCATCTTGGGTGGCACCCCAGAAACGATCACCTTCCGGACCATAAGAAACCGCTGCGACTCGATCGGCGAGAGCGCCGAACCCGGCGTACCAACCAGTATCGACCGGTCGCTCTGCCCGGCCGGGTGGGCAATGCATGAACGCCGCTCCTTCGCCCGCCATGGCGTACTTGTAGCCGCCGGCAACGAAGAAGGCGCGCTCAGCGGTAGATGCGAGGTCGACCGGTTTCGCCATGAAGGCGTGATACCCGTCGATGATCACCGTCGATGTGTCCGGGAGGTCGGCGACCAGGTCGTCGAGGTGGGGAACGAGGAACCCCGAGTCGAAGAACACCTGGCTGAGGTAGACGAGGTCGGCATGCTCCGTCCGTTCGAGGAAACGCTCGGTAAAGGTCGCGAAGGGCTCCGTCGCGACTTTGATCACCGTCGCCCACCCGGCTTCTTCCCAGCGTCGCACCTGTCGGTCCAAGGAATGGAACTCGGAGCTGGTGGTGAGGACTCGGACCGGGCTGGCGAGGGTCGAGAACACGCGATTGACCAACTCGTGGGTATTGGGGGCGAAAGCGATGGTGGTACCGTCCCCGAGGTTCAACAAGCCCCCGAGCCTTGCGCGCAGTCGGGGGATGAAGTCGGCAAAGAACCCATCCCATTTGTCGTCCATCGCCCGGGCCGAGTCCTCCCACCAGCGCTGGTG
>JBOGEW010000209.1:0-15954 GCA_050742075.1 Acidimicrobiia bacterium | reverse complement strand
TAGGCTGACAGCGTGCCTCTCTATATGGACCAGCACGACACCAAAGGCGCAGTTCCGACGGATCTAGCGGCGGCTCACGCCATGGACCTGGCTTTAGAGGGCGCCTACAACGTGCGCTTTCTCACCTACTGGCTCGACTATCCCCGGGGAATCGCCAATTGTCTGGTCGAGGCACCCAATCCAGAGGTCGTGAATGAGGTCCACGGCCTTTCCCATGGCCTGTTGGCCCACCGGGTCATCCCCGTCGACCGCTTCGAGGTGGCGGCAATTTTGGGCCGACTCACCGATCCCGACGACGGGCCGATCGACGAGCCCGCCACCCGCACCATTGTCTTCACCGACATGGTCGGCTCCACCGCCTTGCTCGACACGCTCGGTGACGAGGCGGCGGTTGAGATCCTCCGCGTTCACGATCGCCTCGTCCGCACTCTCCTCGATAGTCATCGCGGTCGTGAGGTGAAACACACTGGTGATGGTTTTATGCTGGCGTTTACTTCACCGGCCGACGCCCTCAGGTTTGCGGTCTCCCTCCAAAGCGGGCTGGCTGAACGCGGGATCGCCATCCGGATCGGGCTCAACACCGGAACCCCGGTCGCCGAAGGTCGCGACTTCTTCGGGATGGCGGTGAACGTGGCGGCCCGGCTCTGCGAACTGGCCGGGGCCGGAGAGATCCTCGCCTCCGAAGAAGTGGTAGGAGAAGCCGCCGACTCGGGTTTTGGTTTCATCGAAGTCGGCCCCATTCGGCTCAGAGGCCGGACAGCGCCAGTCGCCGTTTATCGGCTGGAGCGCGCCTAGATGACGGAGAAGCAGTTTGCGACCGTGGACGGCCGACGAATGGCGTACATCGAGGAAGGGGAGGGTGATCCGATCGTCTTCCTCCACGGCAACCCCACCTCGTCGTATCTGTGGCGCAAGGTGATTCCCGAGGTCCGTCACCTCGGACGGTGCATCGCCCCCGATCTGATCGGGATGGGCGATTCGGACAAGCTGCCTGACAGTGGACCTGATTCATACCGACTAGTCGAGCATCGCCGCTATGTCGACGCGTTGCTCGACCAACTTGCCGTCACCGAGAACGTGACGCTGGTCATCCACGACTGGGGCTCAGCCCTCGGCTTCGACTGGGCCCGTCGCCATCCCGAGGCGCTGAAACGAATTGCCTACATGGAGGCCTTGATCGGGCCGCTCGCCTCGTGGGAGCAATGGCCTGAGACGGCTCGCTCCATCTTCCAGGGCTTTCGCTCCGAGGCGGGCGAGACTCTGATCCTCGAAAAGAATTACTTCATCGAACGCGTCCTGCCCGCCTCCGTCCTCGATTCGCTGGCAGAAGAGGACATGGCCGAGTACCGGCGGCCCTATCTCGAACCCGGCGAGTCCCGTCGCCCCACGTTGAGCTGGCCCCGCCAGCTCCCCATCGGCGGAGAGCCCTCCGATGTGACTCAAATCGTCAGCGACTATTACCAGTGGCTAAAGACGAGCGAGGTGCCCAAGCTCTTCATCGAAGCCGAACCCGGCTTCTTCTCGGCGGGCATCGCCCGCGCCACTGCCCGCTGGCCCAACCAAGAGACGGTCAAGGTGCGCGGTCACCACTTTCTCCAAGAAGACTCCGGGCCCGAGATCGGCCAAGCCCTCGCCGCCTGGCTCACTGGCTAGGTGCCGCTCCGCAACCGAGTCGACCCCTGGGGCGATCTCCATGCCGACGCAGCCCGGGGAACCTTTACCGGCAATCGGGGTTGCTTGGTGAATGATGAAGGAGAGATTGTCCGCCATCACCAGAGCACCGCCTGGATCACCTGCCGGATCGAGTTCCGGGATTGGAAGCACCCCCTCAACCGGCCTCACACTTGGACCCCGCTTTTCTTCCTCGATGAAGCCGTCGCCCTGGCCGCCGGTCACCGACCGTGCGCGCTTTGCCGGCGCGAGGACTTCAACGCCTACCGCCGGGCAATCGCCGAGGCCGAAGGTCTCGACCGGCCTCCGTCTGCTCGAGAGATCGACCAGCGCCTCGCCTCCGAGCGCCTTGCCCCCGGCCGCGGTCTTTCTCGGGCCGGAGACCGGAAGACCTGGCGAGCCCTGCTCTCCACGCTTCCCGCCGGCACAGTCATCGCCCGCGGCGACGGTTCTTCTCTCCTCGTCGCTGACGACGGCCTCCGAATCTTCGGCTTCGCTGGGTGGGAACCGCCGACCTCGGTCGCCACCGCCGACATTGAAGTCATCACTCCACCGACGTCGGTTTCGGCTCTCCGGGGAGGGTTTGGCCTCAGCGCCTAGTACCCAGGCGGGTCGGGCCCGCTAGGTTTGCGCGCCGCTCGAGCCGATATCGAGCGAGGGAGCAGGCAGATGACCTTCGTATCGCGGGGTTTCAAGGGGAGACGCCAGGTTGAGGCGGCCCCCGACCGGGTCCCGCCCGGTCAGTACGTGACGGACGATTTTCCCGTTCTCTCTGCCGGACCTACGCCGCTCATCCTTCCCGAGAATTGGCGCTTCACCCTCACCACCGAAAGCGATCAGGAGCTCAGCTGGAATTGGGACGAGTTTCATCGGCTCCCCCATGAGCAAGTGACCGTCGACATCCACTGTGTGACCAAGTGGTCAAAGCTCGACACCCGCTGGGAAGGCGTTTCCATCGACACTCTGCTCGAGGGTGTGAAGACATCGGCCAAATTCGCACTGGCCTCCTCCTATGGCGGTTACACCACCAATCTCCCCCTCGGCGACCTCACCGGTGGCAAGGCCTGGGTGGCCGCCAGCTATGGCGGCCAGCCGCTCCGGCCCGAGCACGGTGGTCCGGCCCGGCTGCTGGTCCCCCATCTGTACTTCTGGAAGAGTGCCAAATGGGTGCAGGGATTGCGGCTGAGTGACAACGAGTCGCCTGGCTTCTGGGAGTCCTACGGCTATCACAACTACGGGGATCCATGGAAAGAGCAGCGGTACGCGGGCGACTGACCTGGCTCGTCGCCGAGGTGATCGAGTTGATCCCGGAGACGCCCCGGGTCATGAGCATCCGCTTGCGCGTGCCCGGTTGGACTGGTCACCTTCCCGGTCAGCACGTCGACCTCCGTCTCACGGCCGAGGACGGCTATCAAGCTCAACGCAGCTATTCGATCGCCACTCCTGCTGATGGCGAAATGGTGACCATCAGCGTTGAGCTAGTGGCGAACGGGGAAGTGTCGCCCTACCTCTTCGGGGAACTAAGAGTGGGTGATCGAATCGAATTGCGGGGACCGATCGGGGGTTATTTCGTCTGGGAACCGGCCCGGGGCGGACCTCTCCAGCTCGTTGGCGGGGGGAGCGGTTTGGTTCCCTTGATGGCCATGGCTCGTTCGTTACGCGAAGCCGGAGATGGTATCCCGGCGCGAATGCTGGTTTCGGCTCGGACCTCAGAAGATGTGATCTACCGCGATGAGCTTGCCCGCCTTCCAAGTGAGTTGCCGGATCTTCGCATCGACTACACCCTCACCCGGTCCCAGCCCAGCGGTTGGAAGGGCTATGGCCGGCGGGTCGATCGGGCAATGCTGGTCGAAGCGACGTTCGACGCCGACCAGCAACCGGCGATCTTTGTCTGCGGGCCGACTGGTTTTGTGGAAACGGTCGCTGCCACCCTGGGGGAGATCGGCCACCAACCAGAACGAATCCGCACCGAACGTTTCGGTCCCACAGGAGGCTCTTGATGATCGACGACGACCGCCACCTCGATGGCAATGCCATCGGCGGCCTGCTCCAGGAACTCTTCGGTCAGGAGATGACCCACCAGCTTGGGTGTTGCGGCAATTGCGGAGCGGTCAACTCCCTGGGGGCCACGGTCGTCTACCTGGATGCTCCCGGCAGTGTCGTTCGTTGCCCAGCTTGCGGAAGCGTGCTGCTGGTAGCGGTGGCTTTGCCCACCGGTTGGCGAGTGACCATGGAATCCTTGCGCTGGATCGATTTGGCAGACCTCGGAGCCTGACGGATTCGGCCTGCAGCGGTTATTTCCCCTTGGTTGTAACGGTGTCGTAACGTGCGAGCCGCAAGGTGGGAGCGAGGCGAGGAGAACAGTCGATGAGGAAACGGATTCGATCCGCGCTGCGGTGGGCGTGGACCAGCGGGTTAGTGCTAGCCGTGGTGGTGGCCGGATGCGCGTCGCCCGCCAGCGAGGCAATCACTGTGCGGGTCGACTACTCCCATGACGAGTTCAACACTCAGTTCATCCGCTTCTTCCCCGACGAGATTCAGGTCCACCCCGGCGACGTGGTGCGCTTCGTTCAGGACTGGACCGGCGAGGCCCACACCGTCGCATTTGGCACCGAGCTGAGAGCGGCGCTCGAGACCACCCGCCCCCTGATCGAAGAGTACGGTCACCTTCCGGAGGATCAGGTTCCCCCGGAGGTCTTCCAGCAGTTCCTCGAGGCGGAGTGCACACTGCCGGTCCTCTTCAGCGAGTGCGAGGCGCCTCCGAGCGAGTCCGAAGAGACCGGCGAGTCGGACCCCGTAGGATCCGACTCGGAAGACGAGTTCCCTCCGATCGACCAGAGAATCGCCCAGCCCTGCGTGGTCGAGGAGGGAGCGATTCCCACGGACGGCTCCCCCTGTCCCAACCAGGAGCTGGGCGACTTCGACGGGACGGAGTCCTTCTACAACAGTGGCTTTATCGGTTTCGAGACTGACCGCGAGAACGTGTTCACCCTTCAGGTCTCGGAATCGATCGTGCCCGGGGCCTATCCCTTCTTCTGCGCGGTGCACGGCTCGTTCCAGAGCGGGGTGATGGAAGTGGTGCCCACCGACCAGCCCATCGCCTCGCCAAGCGAGGTGAATCAGCAGACCCGCCAGGAGCTGAACGAGGTGGTCGAGCCCTTCCGGCAGGTCTTTGCCCAGGCGCAGGGCGGGGAGATAGTGGTGGGGGGCGAGGCTTTCAGCGGCAACTTCAGCGGCCTGGTCGACGAACAAGTTCAGGGACTGCTCAATGAGTTCGTGCCCGAGACCATCACCTCCGAAGTCGGCGAACCAGTCACCTGGCTGATGTTCGGTCCCCACTCGATCAGCTTCGACGTCCCCGAATACTTCCCGATATACGAGACCCAGGATGATGGGAGCGTGACCGCCAACGATGAGCTATTCCTGCCCGCCGGCGGCGCTCCCGAGATCGAGGAGCCAGAAGACCCCTTGGCGCCGCTGGTCATTGACGGAGGCTCCTGGGACGGGTCGGGTTTCTGGTCGTCAGGAGTCCTCTTTAGCGACGCGTACGTTCAGTACACGCTCCGGTTCTCCAGCCCCGGAACCTATCGCTATGCATGCCTGATCCATCCACCGATGGTGGGGACGATCGAAGTCAGCGGCTGAAGCGATGACCGAGGGGCCGGCCCGGCGGAAGTTGGCCGACGCGGCCTTCTTTGCCGGCTTCGTCCTCTACCTGCTCGGTGCCCTGTTCGTGCTGGTTCAAGGAGCGCTGGCCGTAGTGGCCTCGGTGTCGCCGGGCTTTCACGAGACCCTCCACATCGAGGGTCTCGGCACCGGCTTTTGGGCTCGGGTGGCCACGCGAGCCGCTGACGCCTCCCATGAGGTTCCCACCGCCCTTCAGATCGTCTGGGACTACCTGTTCAGCTTCGTCAACCTGGGACTAGCAGCCGTATTGCTCTGGCTTCGCTCCCGGGATTGGACCGCTCGTCTTTTGGCTTTAGCGCTGGTGGGAGCCGCCGGGGTGTTCAATCTCACCTCGCAGGCGGTGTTGGAGTGGATTCCGTTCACCCCGATGGAGACCTTCGCCCAGGTGGCGGCCCACGTCATTGCCGGCCTCGCCTACGTTTTTGCTCTGTTGCTCTTCCCTGATGGCCGGCCGGTGCCCCGCTGGGGGCCGGCCCGAGTTCTCCCCCTGTACGCCGGCCTCACGCTGGTGGTGGTATTCATGTCCCTCCGCCTCGAGGGCGAGTCCCGCCCGGCCATCCTCCTCCTCTTCTTCGGGCTCATGGTCCCTGCCACCGGCGCCGCTGCTCAGGCCTACCGGATCTTCAACACCGAGGATGCCACCGGCCAGGCCCAGGCTCGGCTCCTCTTCTGGGCCTTGCTTCCGTCGGTTGGCTTCGGAATCGTCTTTCTCATCCTCCACGGCTTCTCGCCCGTGGCCAACGTGCTGGCCGGGAGGAACATCCCTGACCCACCGGTCACCCTCTATCGAAGCTTTCAACCGGCCTTCGCTCTGATCCCGGTGGCCCTCTTCCTCGGCATCCTCCGTTATCGGATTTGGGACATCGAGCGCCTGCTCAATCGGACGACCGTTTATGCCATCGCCACCGCGTTCCTCACCGCGGTCTACGCCGGCTTCGTCGTTGTCACCCAGCTCCTGGTCGGGACCGTGGCCGCTTCGCCCTTGATCGATTCCAAGCCGGCGGTGGCCATCACCAGCTTTCTCCTCCTCAGCGCCTTTCGCCCGGTCCGGGACCGGGTGCAGGTCTTCATCGACCGCCGCTTCAATCGGAGTCGATACAACGCTCAGGTGACGGTGGAGAGGTTCGTCGAAGATCTGCGGCATGAGGTCGACCTGGTTGGGGTGGTGGAAAAGCTCGACCAGGTGCTGGTCGAGGTGATCCAGCCCCGCCATCTTTCGCTCTGGGTGGGCGAACCCACCCACCGGCCGCCGAGTTAGGGCGGCCTATGCGGGCGGGATGTTCTGGTTGTGGTGGAACACGTTGTCGGGGTCGTAACGCCGTTTGATTTCGGTCAGTCGGTCCCAGGTCGTTCCCGGGTAGGCCGCCTTCACCCGCTCAGGGCCCTCGTCGCCCAGGAACCCGGTGTATGCCGCCTCCTCATAACCCTCGTCGTAGAGCCGCATCACATTGGTGACCCAAGGGACGTACTGCTCCTCCTCCTCGGGGCGCTCGAACATCGCCGCCGCCGTGGCCATCAGCTTGCGCCGGCGGTGACCAAAGGCCGTCGCCTCGTTCGGGACCCGGGCCATGGCTCCCCCTAGTACCCGCAACTGGCACGCCGCCATCATCGCCGGCGAGCTGGCGATCTCGGCCAGGATCCGCTCGATCGTCAGGTCCGAGATCTCGTCGATGAAGGTGGTCCGTCCGGTCGCCACCGGGTGGTACTCCTCCTCCTCGGGCATGTACATCTCCGGATAGGTCATCGGCCGCACCATGTCCACGATCGGCTCGGCCAGGTGGCGGAAGGGAGCCACCGCCTTGTTGCCGACCTCGGCCTCTCCGGCGTAGGCGAGGAAGGCCATCACGATCGGTTGGCCCACCGCCTCCTCGGGAAGGAAAGGCATCGGCGGGGCGGTGATCACGTTGAGGATGGTGCTCAACTCCTCGTCGGCTGCCTCCGCCGCCGCGAGGAAGCCGGAGACGACCTCGGTGGTGGCGGGGAGGAACAACATCCCCCCGACGATCTCGGGCACCTCGTGGAGCCGGTACCGAAACCGGCTGACAACCCCGAAGTTCCCCCCGCCGCCCCGGATCGCCCAGAAGAGATCGGGGTGATTGTCGGCATCGACTTCGAGCAACTCTCCCTCGGCGGTGACGACCTCGGCCCCCAGAAGGTCGTCGATGGTGAGCCCGTACTTCCTAACCAGGAATCCGACCCCGCCGCCCAGGGTGATACCCCCGATTCCGACTGAGGCGGTATCGCCAAACCCGGTCACCAAACCGTGAGCGCCGGCGGCGGCGGTGTACTCGCCGGCGGTCACACCGGACTCGGCCCAAGCGGTTTGGCTCTCGAGGTCGATCTCGATCGCCTTCATGGCCTGGAAATCGATGACGACCGCTCCATCGGGCATGCTGTGGCCGGCCGCACTGTGGCCACCACTCCGAACCGCTAACTCGAAGCCCTCTTGACCCGCCAGCTTCACGATGGTGGCGACATCGTTGGCGTCGACCACCTGAGCGATCAGGGCCGGTCGGTGATCGAACATCCCGAAGAAAACGGTCCGCGCCTCGTCGTAACCGGGGTCTTGAGCGGTAATGATCTGCCCCTGGATTTGCCGACGAATCTGGTCGACCGGGACGGCATCTATGGCACTCGGATTTCGCATCTTGAACTCCTCTGCAATAAGAGCCTGGCGCCAACGGTCGACCCTAGGCAATCAATCGATTTAGCAAAACCTCGCCCCATGGCTGGTTGAATCGCCACCGTGTTCACCCCCATAAGGACCAAGCGCCTGTTGTTGCGCCCATTTCGGTCCGAGGACGCCCTGGGATTGTTCCAGCGCCGCAACGACCCTCTGGTGGCTCGCTATCAGGATTGGGAACTCCCTTTCCCCCAGGAACGGGCCGACCATATGGCGTCGGAACTGGCGACCATGGCCGGACCCGAGAACGACGAGTGGTGGATGGCAATCGTCTGTGACTCCGAAAGCGGTGAGGTGTTCGGCGATCTCGCCCTTCATCTGAGCCAAGAAGGACGCACCGCCGAAGTGGGCTACACCTTTGCTGCCGAGCATTGGGGGCGCGGCTATGCGGTCGAAGCTATGGAGGCACTGGTCGAGTATCTGTTTGAGAAGCTCGACGTCAGCCGGGTGTTTGGAATGCTCCACCCTGACAACCCGGCGTCGGCCATGGTGCTGGAGCGAACCGGCTTTCTCTTCGAAGGACATACCAAATCGTCGTTCTGGCTGGGAGAGGAAAATTCCGACGATTGGATTTACGGACTCACCCGTCCCGATTGGGAGACCTGGCGAAACCGCCCCCAGGGTCCACCCGATCGAGTGAGCTTGGTCGAGATCACGTCTGGCAACGAGCCGCTGGTCTCAAAGCTCGCCACCCACAAGACCCAAGAGCGGTTCGTGGCACCGATGTCGCACTCTTTCACCGATGCTCTGTTCCCCGAAGCGGTTGACGGTCATCCGGTAGAGCCGTGGATGCGGGCGGTGATCGCCGATGGCGAGATTGTGGGGTTCGTGATGCTGGCAGTGCGCACCGAGCACCACCCCGAGCCGTTTCTGTGGCGTCTCTTGGTCGATCGCCTTCATCAACGTCGCGGGATCGGAGGCCGGGTGCTGGAGCTAGTGGAGGAGGAGTGCCGACGACGAGGCGATGCGACCCTGCTCACCAGTTGGGAGTCGGGGAAAGGTTCCCCAGAGCCCTTCTATCTGAGTCGCGGCGTCGAACCGACCGGCCGCCTCATCGACGGCGAGATCGAAGCGCGCAAGCACTTCTTCGCCAGGTCCGAAACCGGTCGATGAGCGTGGCTCGATGGGCCGCCATTGTTATCTGGATCTACGCCGCCGGCTTCGGGATACCCGCCGTTCCGATTGGCTGGTATCTCTTGGCGAAAGGCCGCCTCCCGATGGTCTTCGGGCTCTTCCCCGCCTATGGCGGTCCCTGGTCGGATCGAATGGCGCAGAGCACCTTCGCCACCCTCCTGGCCGCGTTCCTGCTGGTAACGGTGCTGGCCGCGTTCAGCGGATGGTTGCTGTGGACCGGCTCCAAGCTTGGCGCCGTTCTCGCCTTGGCGCTGCTTCCGCTCGAGGCCGTTTTCTGGTTCGGCTTTGCCCTTCCGATCCCACCGATTCTGGCGGTCGCTCGTACCGTGCTGATCGCCGGTGCTTGGAGATCTCTCGCCTAACCGCCCGGCCCGGGTCATGGGCTTCCTTGACAATGCCGAGCTACGACAAACGTCTCGGGTTGGATGGTCCAGATCCAACTAGCGGGAGGATGCGCTGGAAACCAACCTGGTCGAGGTCCGCACGGGAGAAGTGCCGATGGTGGTCGATATCAGCCACCACGTGGTTGAGTTTTGCCGGGGCAAAGGTGACGGATTGGTCAACGTCTTCCTCCCCCACGCCACTGCAGGTCTCGCCCTCCTGGAGACCGGCTCGGGAACGGAAGAAGACCTGCTGGCAACGTTGGAGCGCATGCTGCCTCGGACCGACCGCTACCTCCATCGACACGGATTGCCCGGCCATGGGGCGGACCATGTTCTCCCCGCCCTGATTTCTCCCTCGCTGACCCTCCCCGTTCTTGGCGGAAGACTGGCGCTAGGGACCTGGCAATCGGTCGTCCTGGTCGATCCCAACCGGGACAACTCTTTACGCCAGCTGCGCCTCAGCTTCGTTGCTGCGTAGGCGACCGACACTGGGAGTGGTTATGCAGGGTCGGTGTCGGATCCAAACCTTCCCGGTTGCAGGAAGCCACAGCCGAAAGCAGCCTCAGTGAGTTGGTGGCGACTGGAGACGCCGAGCTTGTCGAAGATGTGACGGAGGTGGGTTTCCAAGGTCTTGACGCTCATCCCCATGACTTCTGCTGACTCCCGATAGGTGTATCCGCGGGCGATATATGTGGCCACCTGACGTTCCCTTTCGGTCAACAACCCAAAATGCTCTCGTTTCACCGTCTCGTCGTCGATGTCGAGCACGTAACCCGCCACTTCGGGCGAGATCGGCAAGCCGCCGTCGAGCACATCTTCGATCAGGCCGATCAGATCGTGGCGATCGGTGGTCTTGACCACGTACCCACTGGCTCCAGCCCTCATCAGCCTGATGACATCATGGCGACTGGTGGAAACGGTAAAGGCGAGGAACTTGATGTCGGGATGGGTGCGCCGGACGGACTCGACAACCGCCACGCCGCCCCCACCGGGAAGGGCGACGTCGAGCAGCACGAGGTCGGGAGTCCGTTCCCGGATCATCCCGATGGCCGAGGTCACCTCGTCGGCCGAGCCCACCAGATCGAAATGACCTTCCAGCAGGCGTTCAATTCCCAATCGCACAATGTCGTGGTCCTCGACCACGAAGACGCGCGGTAGCACGCTATTGCTCATGGCCGCGACATGGTGATGGTGACGTCGGTCCCGTCTTCCACCGGGCAGTCGACCCTCACCGCGCCTCCGAAAGGCAGCAACCGGGCCTTGAGGGCGTGAGCAAGCCACATCGGGGTGAACATGGGATTGTGCGATAGACCATGGCCGCGATCGCGGACGTTGATGCGGACCCGGCCGTCGGTGATCTCGCTGTAAAGGTGGATCTGAGCTGCACCCGAGTGCTTGGCTGCGTTCATCATCGCTTCCTGGGCAGCTTCGATGGCCACCGCCATCGAAGAATCAAGCTCGGCGTCATCTCTCACCACCGCTTCGATCTCGATCCGACACAAGTCCTCAACCCGGTCGCGGGCTCCGAGCAACTCGGCCCGGAAGCTTCGCTCGTGAGGCGAGCGGTACTCGTCGATCGTCCGCCGAAGTTCACGCTCTTGGCGGCGGGCCAGGTACCGCACCTCGCTGGCATCGTCGGCGTTAGCGCGGATCATCTGCATGGTCTGCAAGACCGAGTCATGGAGCTTGCGGGCCAAGGTGGCCCGTTCTTGATGACGTGCGGTCGCCTCCTGTTCCCGTCGCAAGTCGGATTCAATCTGAAGCCGCCGTGCCTCGCCCTTCCGCAGCGAATCAAACGCCCAGCCGGCGATCAGACCCACCACCAGAAACTGAACACTGCCGATGACGCGAGCCGGCCCGAGGCCAAGAAGGAGGTGAACAACCGCGACATAGAGCGTGACGAGTCCGGCGGCCACCAGCGTCTGGCGGACCGAGGCGGCGTAGGCGACCACGAAGAGCCACGACATCGGGTAACCGCCGCTGATGAAGTCGGGAGCTCCGGCTGCGACGGCCGAGATCGCCAGGAGGAATGCAATCAGGCCGTCGCTCACTACAAACAGTGGGTGACTGAGGAAGCGATCCTCCCTCGACCCGATGACTGTGAGCCCCGCCCAGATTGTCGAGACGATTCCCGACAAGATGACAATGCCAATTTCGACGTCAGAGCTACTAGAAACAGTGGCGATGACGATGGCGATCGACCATGCCCACCCCACCAAACGGCACAAGACCACCACCCTTCGCAGCGTCTCTAAAACAGGTGAGGTGGGAAGGCTCGTTGGCTCGCCCTTCGGTCTGGCCGGGGCTGCAGTCTTCGGCCACCACATCCCGGCCACTTTCGCCATCCGGATCGAGGCAATCATGCGAAGTCCACTGTCATGGTGACGATCAGCTCCACGACCCCCGCCTGAGACCACTGTGCGGTGAAGGCGTGGGTTCCGGTCAATCCGGCCGGGAACTTCACCTCCCACAGCCGGTAGGACACTCCATCGAGGACGGTGTTCTTCTCGGTCAGCAATGCCGGGTTGCCGTCGAGGCTGAGGGTGAAGTTGGTCACCGTGAGGTCGATGGGGTCACAGAGGCAGGAAAAGAATCCCTCGGTCACTCGAAACGATCGGTTAGCGGGAAACGCAACACTGCCAGAACATGTCTCCACCGCGTCTCCCGAGCAATCAAGCACACTGAAATCGAGCAGGCCCAGGCGCCAGATCTCATCCAAGGTCCGGGCCAGGAACGACGCCATCTGCTCTCGAGTGACTACTGCAAACGGGTCAAAGGTGGTGGGTGAAGAGCCGGCGGTAATCCCCATCTGCTTCGCCTGGTTGATGGCGGTTTGGCTTTCTGCCGCCAGGCCACTGACGTCAGCGAACCCTTGCGGGGCCCCATCGGGAAGATCGGCCGAGGCGGCGCGCACGGCTCTAGTCAGAAACAGAGCCATCTGCTCTCGGGTCACCAGGCTGGCGGGGTCGTAAGTAGTAGCGGTCGCCCCGCTCGTGATGCTCAGCCCGGCCAGATTGTCGATGGCGAGCTGAGATTCGGAGCTGAGATGTCCGACATCCGTGAAGACCTTGGTGGTGCCACCGGGAAGTGGCCCAACCACGTTGACAGTGCGAGTGATGAAGAGAGCCATCTGCTCTCTCGTCACCGGCGCCAACGGGTCGTAGGTGCCCACCTGGGTGGTGATCCCATGTAAAGCAATGCAGTTGATGTCCTGGTAGTGGATGCCCGGACTGACATCGGTGTACCCCGCTGGCGGCAGGCCCGCAGGGCAGGCGACGGTATCGCCGGTTTGGGCCGCGGCCGGGGTCGCCAGCAGGACCATCTGGGTTGCTAGGAGCCCTGCCAAAAGAATGCGCAGGCGCCTCATCGTTCTCTCCTCCTCTTGTTGCTTCAAGCCTGTCGGAAACGACGAATCCCGTCTATCGGGGAACACCCTGATGCGCCGTAGCTAGTGGACGGCCCGTTCGACACCAACTCGAATCACTCAGAGGGCGTAGAACTTCTCCAGATTCCAGTCCCGCTCGGCGGGATCAAGATCGGGGCGTTCGAAACGACCGAAAAGGGCAACGAGTCCGGCGAGCGGAAACGTCAGCACTGCCAACCACAGCGGGCGAATTGCCCACCAAAGACCACTCCCCACCTCCGGTTGCGGAAAGCCCAAAGGAAACAAAGTGGCAACGGCGATCACCAAAGCTGACAAGTGCCAGAGGTAGATGGTCATGATCGTGGCGTTGACCGCGATCACCGCAGTCCAGGAGCGCTTCTTGTTGAGCCAACGCGTTATTGCCGGCCTGAGCAGCATCGCCAATCCGATTTGCCCGACGCCGAGGGCCAGAATGGCCAGAGTGGGAGGGGCCATGTTGGAGATCTCGTCGGCACAACAACCGACCATGCTCGACGGATAGACCGCTAGACGGGTGAGGGCGAACATCACGGCATAGCCGACGAGAGCCAGCAGCCCGAAGAACCTCTGGGACACTCGATCAAAAGTTCCGTCGGCGTAGAAGAACCCCAGCTGATGCACCAGGAGCCAAACGAAGAGGATGTTGATGTTGCCAATCCAAGAGATGCCTCCGACGAAACGGAAGAGGTCAACCACGACGGGCAATACCACCAGGGTTAGCAAGGTCGCCCATCGATAGCGCAGATGCAAGTTGATCATCAAAGGCGAAAAAGCCACCAGGACCAGGTAGACGCCGAGAAACCAGAGGGGACCGGCCAGCACCGGGAGGGCTTTCGAGCCCGCTGCGGGTGGTAGGGCGGGAAGCCTCATGGCGAATGGGGCGACAATCGCCCAGAAGACGAGGAAGACTGCGGTGGGTCGCAACAGGCGGCTGGCTCGACCACGGAAGAACGTCCAACCGCCCTCGTCGAGCCGGCGCAGGCCCTGATAGGTCACATAGTTCGAGAACCCGCCGACGAAAAAGAAGATCGGCATCACCTGGAGGAACCAGGTGATCACCCAGAGACCGGGGACGACATCGAGCGCGCTTTGAGCCGACAGGACTCCGCCTTGCCAGACGATCGCCGCTCCCAGCCAATGGCCGAATACCACTACCAGCACCGAGAAGGCACGAAGGAAATCGACATATCGATCCCTCGTCACCGGAGTGGCCCCGGCCAGGTCAGCGAGACGTGGGCTCTCGCCACTGCTCATGCTGGCGCTACCTGAGGGTATTGGCGCCAGGCCGCGACTCCCGCGAGATAACCAATGGAGTTGACTCCGGCGTGGATCAGCCACGGCGCCAAGAGGCTGCGGGTGCGATTACGAAGCCCGGTGAGCAGCAAGCTCGAGAATCCGGTGACGACCGCGCCCACGAGCACCGCGCTGGCTGTCGCCTTTCTCGATGAGAACCGATCTTGAAGGGGGTTGCCGGCCAGAGCAGTTCGCCCCGGAAGCAAATGCCACACCCCGAAGGCCGCCGCGGTGAGCAAGGCCGCCCGGGCAGCGGACATTTGTCGTCGCCACAATCCGTAGAGCACCCCCCGGAAGGCGACTTCCTCGAAGAGAGCGGTGCCGAGGGGGAAGCGAATCAGCGAGCGGTAGAGGACCGCCTTCCGTTCGTGACCCCGCGCCCGTTCGTCGACGAGGTACGTCCGAGTGGGGGGAAACAGGGAGGCTGCGGCCATCACGCCGGCGGTCAACCCGATGCCGACCATGCCGACCGCGAGCGATTGCCGACCTGCTCGCAAGTCGAGACCGAGGTCATCCCATGAGCAGCCCTGAGCCCGAGCCTGCACAATCAGGGCCGCAGCCGCCACGAGGTTGGCAGGGACATAGGCCGCCTCGGGCAGCAGGGTGTTCTGGACCACGTTGTACGCCGCCAGGGTGACTATGGGTGCCAAACCATCAGACATAGAGCATCTCGATTGTTTCCCGAAAGGTGTCTTCCACCAGTCGACGCTTGAGCTTGAACGACGGCGTCATCACCTCGTCGGGGAAACCAAAGGGGAGGATGGCGAAGTCATGGAGCTGCTCGGCATCGGACAGGGATCGATTGACTGCCGCCACGGTTCGCGCCACCTGCTCACGGACCTTGGGATGCTCCCAGAGTCCGCCAGCGCCCTCGGCGGAGCCAGCCACACGGGAAGCTTCGGCGCCATTGAGGGAGATCAACACATTGAGATGAGAGCGGCCATCCCCCACCACCATGGCGCCAGAGATGACCCGGTCATTGGTGAGCTTGGCCTCGATCGTGCTCGGCGCGACCTTGCGACCGCCGGTGGTCACGATTACATCATTCATCCGATCGGTGATCGCCAGCCGCCCGCCGCTGACCAGGTGGCCGATGTCACCGGTGTGGAGAAAGCCATCGGAATCGATGGCCCCCTCAGTTAGGTCGGGTGCGCTCTCGTAGCCCTGAAATACATTCGGACCGCGGACCAATACCTCGCCGTCGATACCAAGACGGACTTCTACTCCCCGCAGCGGAGCCCCGACGACTCCTACCTCGAGATCGTCAGATCTCTGGACGGTGCAGAGGGCGGCGGTCTCGGTCAGGCCCCAGCCCTGGTGGAGTCGAAGTCCGAGCGACTGCAAAAAACGTTGGGTTTCGGCGGGCAATGGCGCCGCCCCGGAGACTGCATACCAGCACCTTCCCAGGCCAACCCGCTTCAGGATTCGACCTCCGACGAAACGCGCAACCGTCGACCCCAGCCGGCGAACCAGCCAAGACCGTGTCGACTCCGCCAGGATTCGGTCCTGCATCCGGGTCCAAACCAGAGGCACCGCTACAAAGATCGTTGGGCGCACGGAGCGCAAGGCGGCTGGCAAATCCTTGATTTCGTCGACAAACCAGCAGGTCCAGCGATCTGATCTGGCGACAAGAGGAACCACTGTGGTCACCACCCGCTCAAAGGAATGGGCTAGCGGCAGATAGGAAAGGGTTATCTCCC
>JBOGEW010000208.1:0-7759 GCA_050742075.1 Acidimicrobiia bacterium | reverse complement strand
GAGTTGACAACCGACCGGGTGATCGCCGTCGGCAGGTCACAGGGTGCAAGCCGTGCCGCTGAGCTGGCCTCCCGCGGTTACCTGCCCATCGTTGGTTGGTCCTAGTCTCCAATGGTCGAACCGCCACCCGAAGTCCAGGTCCCCGCATATGTGATCGCCGGCGGACAGGACCATCCTCAGTACCTGGAACGCTTCGATGCCTTCGTCGGGTTCCAAATCCAACCGTGGGGCACCCGTTCATCACGAACGTCTCGACGACATGAGCCACAAGGATCCCGAACCCTTCACGCCTTACCTCGAAACCGCGCTCCACTGGTTGGAGATCCACCTAAAGCACCTGACAGCTTGATACGTGCCGTTCGGGTGCGGGTCCAGATATGGGATTCTGCGGCAGATTGATCGATAGCGCACAGGTGAATCAAGTGAGTGATGGTTCGGAAATGTGGTGCGGGGCTCCTTTCCATCACCGCTGCAGATAGTTGTACTTATGTGCACACGTTGATCATGAAAAACCAGGGGTCGCTTTCTTGTGTGTTCCTAATGCTGACTCACCGCGGATCGCGCTGGCTCATAATGGCTTTTCGAGCGCGCTGCCCGGCTGGTGGACTGAAGCCAGACTGAAGCCCAACGACTGACATACGCCAAGATCACTTGGTACTCGTTAGCACCGGTTCCGGACAGTCCTAACGCAATCATCGCCGATCTCTCCCGATCATCGACGATCCCTGGTAACTCGACGGGCTCATAACCCGAAGGTCGGCGGGTTCAAATCCCGCCCCCGCTCCACTGACGTCGACGGCGCGGTCCGCCGGGCCCAGGAGCGTGGTGGGCGGGTGGTCGACGGCGCTTTTCATCAGCGAACGGATCGCCCGCATCGCCGATCTATGGGACAACCTCTGGTGGGTCCATCAGCGGGTGGCCGAGACCGCAGCGAATCACCTGCCGCGCGGTCCTGTCGACGAGGAGGTCGCGGCCATGAAGTACGTAGTCGACACGCTGCACTCCGAGATGCGAAAGCGCGGCTGGGCGGCCAACTGACCCGCCCTAGCTGGGCAATCCCGCGCACGTCTGTTGCATTCCACGTCCGGCATGACCAAGTCAGGGTGGCGCTCGAGACCTCACCCGAGAGCTCTTCCCTCGAACCTCTCGACAATGCCCGTAGTTCATACGCGCGTTGACACAATCCCGGCATCCTGGTACAAACCGGAGCAATGAAATGACCGTTTCATTAAGCGAAACGCCAGGCACTGAGGAGCTTTCATGACAGGCAACGATCGCCTCCCACCCCTACCGAACGGTCTGACCCGCCGGCGGTTTCTTCACCTCACCGGAGCGGCTGCGCTCTTGGCCGCATGTACCCCTCAAGGCGCGGCCACCACGATCACGACGCCAGGGCGTACGACTGCGGCACCGGGAACCACAGGGGCACCGGGCACGACGGGCGCGCCGGGGACGACCGCTCCGCGAGGAACGGGGACGATCAGATTTCTCAACGCCGAGAACTTCTGGGCGGACTGGTCCCCATATTCGTCGACGGCCCTGAGTCAGAACCGGTTGGAGCGGCAGGTCTACGACTTCCTGGTTGACTATCCCGCCGGCGACATCAGCCAGCCTGAGCCGATGCTGGCTACGGAGTGGAATCAGGTGGACGACGTGACCTGGGAGTTCATTCTCCGGGAAGGGGTCCTCTTCCATGACGGACAGCCCTTCACCGCCGAGGACGTGAAAGCGTCGGTCGAATGGGCCTCCGACCCCGAGCGCAGTGCGTATTCGCTCAACTGGCTCCCCGCCCAGGTCGAAATCGTCGACGACTTCACGGCCCGGATCACAACCGAGCAACCCTTTGCTGCCCTGCTCCCCGCCCTGGGATGGCATACGCCAATCCTCTCGGCAGCCTGGCTCGAAGGAGATCAGGAGCGTCTCGCCAGCGAGCCCAACGGCACCGGGGCATTTCGTCTCGTTGATGACCAGGTCGAGGTGAAGACGATGGAGGCCAACCCCGATTACTGGGGTGGTGCTCCTGCGGTTCAGACCCTCATCTGGGAGTTCATCCAAGATCCCCAGACCCGGCTCAGTGCTCTGCTGGCCGGAGATGCCGAGGTGATCGACCGGGTGCCTCCCGAGCAGCTGGGAACGCTACAAGGCGAGGAAGGTATCGAGGTTGTCTCCTCCACGGCCATTGAGAGCATCAACCTCTTTGTCCGGCCCGGGCGTCTGCCTCTTTGGGATCAAAGCATCAACTTCCGTCGTGCGGTGAACTGGTCTTTCGACCGGGTTCCGTTGGTGGAGAGCCTGGTGCTTGGGGGGAGCGCGGTGGCAGGCAGCTTCATCCCCACCAACTCTCTCTACTACCAGCAGCAGCAGCCCGCGTATGCCTTTGATCAGGCCATGGCCGAGGCCGAACTCGCCCAGGCCGGCGAAAACCCGGAGTTCGAACTGTGGGTGGCAGAAGGCTTCCAGCCTCGAGCGGTGGAGGTGGTGCAGGCGATGGTGGCTCAGATGGAGCAAGTCGGTCTCCAACCAAGGGTGGTGACCACCGACATCGGCGGCATGGTCGACGACATCTTCAGCGAGACTGGGACCGGCGCCATGTACCACATCAGCTGGGCCACCAACGGTGACCCAGCTCCGGCATCGGCTGTGTATTCGTCGGCGTTCGCCTGGTGGTTCGGTGACGAGAGACTTCAGGAGCTGGTCGAACTCGGTGCCACCACCCTCGATCCCGCCCAGCGCCAGCAGCACTATGAGGATCTGCAGGCCCACATGTGGGAACAGGTGTGGCATGTTCCCCTCTACAACAGCGACTTCACCATCGCCCACAGCTCCAACGTCCAAGGGATGGTCATCCAGCCCAACGTGTTGAAGACCGACTTCCATCGGGCCGAGGTTCTCTCCTAGATAGATTGGGCGAAGTGAACGAACACCCGGGCGAGGCCTTCGGCGCCCGGCGCGGGTGATGGTCCGCGCCTTTTGGATGAGGGTCGGCCAGATGCTCTTGGTCGTGTGGGCGGTGGTGACGATCGTCTTTTTTATCCTCCGCCTCACCACGGGCGATCCGGCACGGCTGATGAATGCGCCTGGGACTCCCGAGGAGATCATCACCCGTACCCGAGAACGCCTCGGCACCGACCAGCCACTGCTGGCTCAATACGGCGACTACCTGATGGGGATATTACGAGGAGACCTGGGAACTTCGTTTCGTGGTTCGACGCCGGTCACCGACGCGGTGTTCGACGCCCTCCCCAACACCTTGATGCTGGCGGCGATCGCCGTGATAGTGGCGGCCGCGCTCGCTCTGTTGTTGGGAAGCCTCGCCGCCCGGCGCCCGAACGGACTCCTGGACAGAGGAGTCCTTGCCTACGTGGCGCTGGCTCAGGCCACCCCGGCCTTTTGGCTGGCGGTGGTCCTGGTGCTCTTCTTTTCGCTAAGACTGAGATGGTTCCCAGCGATCGATCTGACCGGCCCGCGAAGCTTCGTGCTCCCGGTCTCCACCCTGGTCGTCACCCTCAGCCCGGTCCTAATTCGCACCGTGAGGCAATCGTTCATAGAGACGATGGGCGAGGACTTCATCAGGGCTGCCCGAGCTCGGCGGGTACCGGAGCGGAGGCTGTACCTGGTTCATGGTCTCAAGATCGCGGCGCTCCCTCTCGTCACTCTCATCGGTCTCCAGCTCGGTTTTCTTCTCGCCGGAGCGGTGGTGGTGGAAGCGATATTCAATTGGCCCGGGATTGGGAAGCTGATCCTCGACGCCCTCGCCAGTCGTGACTTCCCCATGATCCAAGGCGGAGTCCTCGTTGCCGCCATCGCCTTCGTCCTCCTCAACCTCATCATCGATCAGCTCTACGGTTTTCTCGACCCGCGAGTGAGGGCGGGCTCTCGATGACCGACGCTATAAGCACGGTGGAGGAGATCGCTCCGCGGCAACAGTCTGCGGGAGTCGAGACTCTGCGAAGCTTGACCCGCCGGCCCTCCGCGGTCGTCGGTGTCATTGGGGCGACGATCGTCTTGGTGTCGGCCTTGGGCGCTCCGCTGATCGCACCTTATGACCCGGCCGCTCAAGACCTCACCCAGAGTCTGCTTCCTCCAATCTGGGATGGCGGATCACCCGAGCATCTACTGGGCACAGATGCCCTCGGGAGGGATACCGCGAGCCGGCTTCTCTTCGGCGCTCGCAACTCTCTGCTGATCAGTGTGGGAGCGATGCTCCTGGCGTCGTTGCTGGGACTGGCCACCGGGATCACCGCCGGGTTCTTCGGAGGCCGGCTCGACGCGGTGTTGATGCGTCTTGGCGATATCCAGCTGGCCTTTCCTTTCATTCTGCTCGCCATCAGCATCCTGGGGACCTTGCCCGGAAGGAACGTGGGTCACATGATCCTCGTCCTCGGAATCCCGGGCTGGATCGTATATGCCCGCGTGGTGCGCAGCCGGGTGATATCAGAAAAGCAAAAGGAGTACGTCCTCGCCGCCAAGGCGGTCGGGGCTTCCGGCTTGCGACGCCTTAGAAGATACGTGCTGCCATCTGTCTGGCAAGTAATCCCCGTCATCGCCTTTCTCGACGTGGGCTTTCTCGTCATCACGGAGTCGACTCTCAGCTTTCTCGGCCTAGGTTTGCCCCCGCCGGCTTCGTCGTGGGGTCTGATGCTGGCGGAAGGACGGAAGAATCTGCTCATCTCACCCTGGCTGTCGGTACTTCCGGGCCTGGCAATCCTGGTCACCGTTCTCAGCATCAACCTGGTCGGTGATGGCCTTGCGGACGTGCTCGACCCGCGGCTGCGAAAGGGGACTTTCCTCCGTCGGCCCCTGAAGGGGCGCCCTTCGGTCGGATCAGCGGACGACGACGTCGTCCTTTCGGTTCGCGACCTCGCGGTGGAGTTTCCGTTAAGGCGACGGGTCATCCGGGCAGTGCGGAACGTCAGTTTCGATGTTCGCCGCGGAGAGACGCTCGGAGTGGTTGGGGAATCAGGCTCGGGTAAGTCGGTGACCGCCTTGTCCATCATTCAGCTCCTCGACGCGCCGGGGCGAGTCACATCGGGTGGAATTCTCTTCGACGGTCGCGATCTAGCACGAATCCCCGATCGTGAGATGCGAACGCTGCGCGGATCGAGGATCGGGATGATCTTTCAAAACCCAGTGGCATCTCTAAACCCGGTCCTCAGCATCGGCCAGCAGATGGCGGAGTCGATGGCGAGCCTCGATTCAATGCGAGGACAAGACGACACTGCCGCCTCAGTCCGGGCGCTGCGGTCCGTGGGTATTGGTGATCCGGAACGAATCCTCCGTCAATACCCTTTCCAACTGTCGGGGGGAATGAACCAGCGGGTGGTGATCGCCATGGCGATGGCCGCCCAACCCGATCTGTTGATCGCCGACGAGCCAACCACAGCCCTGGACGTGACCACTCAGGCCCAAATCCTCGACGAGCTTCGGGAAGTCACCACTCGTCAAAACACGAGTCTGATTCTGATCACGCATGACATCGCACTCGTGGCAGAGCGTGCCGACACCATCCTCGTGATGTATGCGGGCCAGGTGGCCGAGTATGGTCCGGCGAACCGGATAGTCTCCGAGCCGAGTCATCCCTATACCCGAGCTTTGCTGGAGTCCGCTCCTCGGGCCGATCTCGAGTCGGGGGTGGAGTTGCAAGCGATCCGGGGCGAGCTTCCTGATCCAGCGACTGTGCCCCCCGGCTGTCCGTTCGCGCCTCGATGCCCCTCGGTCATGGATATTTGCCATCGAGTGAACCCACCCGCCTTTTCAATCGGCCACCACCACTGGACGGCCTGCCATCTTTGGTCGCCGGAAGTAGCCGAGGTGTCTGCGTGAGCGAAGCCGTTCTCGAAGTTGAGGGCCTTCGGAAGCACTTCAAGGTGCGGTCCGGGCCTTGGACGAGGACGTCGAAGGAGGTGCGGGCCGTCGACGGCGTCAGCCTCACCATCGCGGAAGGCGAGACCTTGGGGCTGGTTGGGGAAAGTGGATGCGGCAAGTCCACCCTGGCCAGAACCGTGCTCTTCTTGGAATCGCCTACGGCGGGGGAAATCCGATTTCAAGGCGAGAGGCTGGTCGAGGACGATCTGAAGAGGCTGCGGCGCGGTGCGCAGATCATTTTCCAGGACCCCTACAGCTCGTTGCCTCCGCGGATGCGGATCTCCAAGATCCTCGACGATCCGCTCCTCATCCACCGAGTCGTGCCGGAGGCGGAGGTGGACGATCGGGTCACGTCACTCTTACTCGACGTGGGCCTCTCTCCCGAGGTCAGGTCTTCGCTTCCCCACGAGTTGAGTGGAGGACAGCGCCAGCGCGTCGGCATCGCCCGGGCACTGGCGGTCGAGCCTTCGCTGATCGTGGCCGATGAGGCGGTCTCCTCGCTCGACGTATCGGTTCAGGCCCAGATCCTCAACCTGCTCAAAGAACTGCAGACCGAGCGGAGACTGGCTTATCTCTTCATCTCCCATGACTTGGGTGTCGTGAAGTACATGAGTCATCGAATCGCGGTGATGTACCTGGGTGAGATTGTTGAGCTCGCGTCGACCGAGACTCTGCACCAGCGGGCACTTCATCCCTATACCCGGGCACTGATGTCGGCTGTTCCATCCATTCATCGCCGGGGCATTTCGCGTATTCGACTCAAGGGAGAACCGCCGGATCCGTCCAACCCTCCGAGCGGATGCACGTTCCATCCCCGCTGTCCGATGGCCCAGGCGGTATGTCGGGTCGAGAAACCGCAACTGCAGGAGTGGCTCCCAGGCAGGTTCGCAGCTTGTCATTTCGCCCTGGAGGATCCGAGCAGTTTTCTAGCCAAATCTCGGGAGGAGTAATGGTCTCGATCGGCGTCATCGGCCTGGGTTTCATGGGCTCGAAGTGGGCCCGCGGCGTCGCCGAGCACCCGTCAGCCCGGGTAACCGTAGTAAGTGATCTCCGCGAGGACATCGGTCGCCGTCACGCGGAGCTTTGGGACGCGAAGTACATAGGCGATCCACTTGAAGCGGCTGCTCACTCCGGCATCGACGGAGTGGTCATCGCCACGCCCGAGGATGCGCACGCCGAGGTGGCCCTGGCCGGCCTCGAGGCCGGCAAAGTCTTGGCGGTGGAGAAGCCACTGGCGCACTCGGTCGAGGCGGCCGAGCAGATCAGGGACCGGGCCGCGCAACTCGACCTTCCGGTTCTGGTTGGTCATATCCTCAGGTTTGAGCCCAGATATGCCGCCATCCATCGCTCGATCCACTCGGGCGAGATCGGAGCGGTGCAAGCCATAAGAAGCGAACGCATTGGCTTGGTCACCGACCAGGACATCCTCGGGGGGCGCACCTCGATCGCCCTCTACTACGGGGTCCACGAGTTCGATCTCGCCAGGTGGTATGCGGGTGACGTGGCCCGCATCTATGCCGAGCGCAGTTCGGGAGTCCTGGCGGCGCGGGGTTTTGAGATCGAGGATCTCTATTCGGCGACGCTGGGCTTCGTGGGAGGAGCCCACGGCACAGCCATGGTCGGGTGGTCGCTTCCTCCGGCCACTCCTGGTTGGGGGATGGCCGGGTTCACAATCATCGGGGAGGAGGCCGTACTCAGGGTGAACCAAGGCGAGATGGGATTTACCAAAGTGACCAGGGAAGGTCTGGCGCACGAAGACGTCACCTATGCCCCCGAGGTGGACGGACGCATCTTCGGCCCATTGGCGATCGAAGTCGATCACTTCGTCCGCTGCGTCGAAGGGGTGTCCAAACCGATGTGCACGGCGACCGACGGGCTGGAGGCGGTCCGGGTC
>JBOGEW010000207.1:0-7164 GCA_050742075.1 Acidimicrobiia bacterium | reverse complement strand
AGGGTGTAGAGCTGACGATTGTGCAGCGTCTCCGGGACGTCGTTGGCGACGATGCGCTGAGCCAGGCCTTCGACGATCGCCGTTTTGCCGACCCCGGGTTCGCCGATCAATACCGGATTGTTCTTCGTCCACCGGGAGAGGATCTGCATGACCCGCTCGATCTCCCGCGTGCGACCGATAACGGGATCGAGTTTGCGCTCGCGGGCGAGCTGGGTGTAGTTGCGTCCGAATTGATCGAGGACGGTTGAGCCCGACGTCGAGGATTCACCTCGCGAACTCGACGATCCGGCCGAAGTCTGCTGCGGCTGATCTTCGCTCTGACCGGATCCATTGAGAAGTTGGATGACGGCATGGCGGACCTTGGTGAGCTCAGCTCCCATCTTCTGGAGAACTTGGGCCGCTACCCCTTCCCCCTCCCGGATCAAACCTAAGAGGATGTGCTCGGTCCCGATGTAGTTATGCCCGAGTTGCAATGCTTCTCGCAGTGAGAGCTCGAGCACCTTCTTCGCCCGGGGCGTGAACGGAATGTGACCGCTCGGCGCCTGCGCACCCCGGCCGATGATCTCGACGACCTGATCTCGCACGCCGACCAGATTGATGTTGAGGCCTTCGAGCGCGCGAGCGGCGATGCCTTCGCCCTCGTTAAGGAGACCGAGCAGGATGTGCTCGGTGCCGATGTAACTGTGGTTGAGAAGGCGTGCTTCTTCCTGAGCGAGGACGACTACTCGTCGTGCCCGGTCGGTAAAGCGCTCAAACACTCTCAGTACTCCTGACTGCTATACCCCTGGCGAGGTAATCGCGATTATATCGGCAGGGTCTCACAACACCTTGTGACCAACTCTGAGGCGTCCGCGAAGATCACTCCTCCGGAGTTCGGAGCCCGCCATTTCGTTACTCTTGACCGGCGCAGGAACTGAGCGCCCTGGTCCCCCCGCCTTGGCTTGAGGCTCCCTCGTTTCGTTACGCTTTGTGGGTGCAAGAACTGAGCGCCCTGGTCCCTCTCCCCCATGTTTGGGACCGCCTCGCCACGGTCGAGGCAAGGCTGCTCGAGGTGACCAACGCCGATGATCCCTACCTGACCAAGATCTTTCAGCACTTGCTGGTGGCAGGCGGAAAGCGCTTCCGACCCTTGCTGGCCTTGCTGGCTGCCGAGTTCGGCCCCGAACCAGAGACCAGGCGCCCGGTCGAGGCCGGGGTTGCGGTCGAGTTGATCCACGTCGGGAGCCTCTATCACGACGATGTCATCGACGAATCGGACACCCGGCGGGGGGCCCCTTCCGCCAACGTCAATTGGAATAACACCGTCGCCATCCTCGCGGGCGATTTTCTGCTCGCCCGCGCCTCGGAGGTCGCCGCCACCTATCTCTCTCAAGAGGCTGTTCGGCTGTTGGCGATCACCTATGCCGAGCTGGTGGTCGGGCAGAGTCGCGAGTTGCAATTGGTCGATTCGCTCGATCATTCCCGCTCCGAGTATGAACGCGTTATCGGCGGGAAAACGGCATCTTTGATCAGGACTTCAGCCCGTCTGGGGGTAATGGCATCTGGTGCCTCTGACGATGTTGTCGACACCTTGACCGAGTGGGCCTGGGAGCTGGGAATGGTGTTCCAGCTGAGCGATGATGCCCTCGACCTGGTGGGCAACGAGGCCACGCTCGGAAAGCCAGCCGGCTCTGATATCCGCGAGGGCACTTTCACCCTCCCGGTTTTAGCCGCGGTCGCCGCACCCGACGGTGATCGCCTTCGATTCCTCCTCGACCGCCCTCGCCCCTACTCAGAGGAGGTGGTGGCCGACGTCATCGCTCATCTGAGGAATGGCGGCTGGGTTGATCAGGCGGTCGATGCCGCCCTCGATCGGCTCCACAAGGCCCAGCGCCTGCTCCTCACGTTGCCCGAGACCGACGTCCGCATCGTGTTGACCAATCTCGGCGAGTACCTGGTCGAACGAGTCGAAGCGGCTCGTTCTTAGACGGGGATCAGAGTTCGATCTCGGCGATATTAGGGACTTCGGATCGCGCCGTCAGGGCTGCCTCCACCGCCAGGTCGAGATAATCCTCGGGACGGGCGCTGTCGCCTTCGACCGCCACCACCAGACCGAACTTGATCTCGGCAGTGATTTCCGGATCGGCGATGGCGTGACGTAGGGTCGTCCGCATGCGGGAGGTGACCGTCGAGGCACCATGACGCTGAAACTCGCGCAGGACAACGGCGAAGGTGTGGCTGTTGAGTCGGCCGGTGTCATCCACCGCCCGCCCGGCGTCGGAGAGGGCCAGCGAAACCAGTCGAGCCAAGTTGGCAGCGTGTTCGGCCGAGCGGTCGGCCATGGCCGGGATGATGATCACCATGACTCCGAAGGGTTCTCGCCGCCGGTTCCACCAAGCCCAGGCGCGACGAATGGCTTCGACGGTTCCGGTGCGATTGAGCATGCCGGTGTCCACATCTACCGGGAGGAAAGTGTCGACGAGCTGACGCAAGCGCGCGATCTCCTCGTCTTTCTGGTCGATTAGGGCCAGCAAGCCGGATACGTCAGTTATGAGACGCTCGGGGTCTCCCATGGGGTTGGAATCGGCCGAAACCAACCCCTACTTGATGGCTGGGGCCCTATGGAGCCGGGTTCTCGGGGCGAAGGGTCGGAAAGAGGATCACGTCGCGGATGTGATGGGTGTCGGTGACCAACATCACCAGGCGGTCGACTCCAATTCCAAGACCTCCGGTCGGCGGCATCCCGTACTCGAGAGCACGCAGGAAGTCCTCGTCGAGCGGATGAGCTTCGAGGTCTCCGGCGGCACGGGCTGCGGCCTGGCCTTCGAAGCGGGCCCTTTGGTCGACCGGATCGATCAGCTCGGAGAACGCATTCACATACTCCGAGCCGGCGATGACCAGTTCGAAACGCTCGGTGAGATCGGGGCTGGAACGGTGGACGCGGGCCAGCGGAGAGATCTCCTTCGGATAGTCGGTGACGAAAGTCGGCTCCCAGATGCTTCCTTCGACCACATGGTCGTACAGCGCTTCAACCAAGCGACCAGGTCCCCAGTCGTCGTCGACCTCCGCGCCATGACGACGGACCAGGTCCCGGAGCTCATCGAGCGGTCGGCCCAGCGAAACAGACTCACCGACCGCTTCGCTCACCAGTTCGAGCATGGTGGCCCGGCGAAACGGAGGGTCGAAATCGATCGGCTTGCCCCGATAGTTGATCGCCGTCCCGCCCGTGACTGATTTCACCACCGAGACGAAGACCTCCTCGATGAGGTTGATCATGTCGTGGTAGTCGGCCAGGGCCTGGTAGGCCTCGAGCATGGTGAACTCCGGGTTGTGAGTGGAGTCGATCCCCTCGTTGCGGAAGACCCGTCCGATCTCGAAGACTCGCTCTATCCCCCCAACGATGAGACGCTTCAGATAGAGCTCGAGCGAAATGCGCAGCTTCATCTCGAGGTCGAGGGATTCGTGATGGGTGAGAAAGGGCCGAGCGATGGCGCCCGTCGCCTGCGACAGCAGGACCGGGGTTTCGACTTCGACGAAGCCGCGCTGGAGGAACTCGGAGCGAAGGACGCTGACGACCTTTGAACGAGCCAGGGCTACCGCCAGCGAACGATCATTGACAATGAGGTCGAGATAACGCTGGCGCGAGCGAGCCTCGATATCGGTCATGCCGTGCCACTTGTCGGGTAGCGGGCGATGAATCCGGGCCAGCACCACGAACGCATCGAGCCGGACGGAGAGTTCGCCCTTGCGCGTAGTCACGACCTCGCCACTACCCCCTACCCAGTCGCCTAGGTTCACCTCGGTCAGTTGTTCGAATGCCGCGCCCGGTAGGCGCGACGACTCGGCAAGAAGTTGGATCCGTCCCGAAGAGTCGCGGATCGTGAGAAACACCAACTTACCGAACGAGCGCATGAGCATGACCCTGCCGGCCACCGCCACCACGTGTCCGGTCTCGGCTCCCGGACCGAGTTGAGCGTGGGCGGCCGCAAGATCAGCCGCCAATGCGCTGCGCTCGAAGCGATACGGAAGCTCGTCAATGCTCACGTTCAGACCTTATCTGCGCTCGGATGCGGCCCGTCTGCAGAAGCGTGGCAAGACATTCCCGAGGACGCCTTTTCAACATGTCCCAGGTGAAGCGAAGGGTGGCAATGCCAACGGCGGTGGCTGCGTTGTCGCGAGTTCGATCCCTCTCGAAGTCTGCCTGTCGGCTGTGCCATCGACGACCATCGGCTTCGACGATCAAGAGCCAGTCGTCTATGAAGCAGTCCACAACGGTGCGACTCCGTTGCGCAATAGAGGATGCTGGCGGGAAACCGGCGGAACGTCTGGATGGCGGATAGTGGGTTCCAGTAGGCGCTCCAACTCGCTCGTGGGTGGCTGATAGGCGGTATCCCGGCGCAGGTCGACGATTTCGGCCAACCTCTTCGATCCAGGCACCCTGCGCTTTCGCAGTCGGTCGAAGTCTTCGATATCGGCGGCGCCCGACACGAGGGCATCATCGACCAGCCGCTCGAGTTCCCAAGTAGGGCGCTTGGCAGCGAGTGTGAGAATCGTCTCGGCAGGGCTGGTCACAGGAAAGCCGCTGACGTAACGCCGTTCGACGTCGTCAAAGAACTCGGAGCGAACGACATGGGCGAGGGTGGACCGAGCGTTCCCGCTTGCCGGAACCAGGATCACCGGACGTCCCCGTCGAGCACCGGGAAAGCCGTGCAGTTGGGCAGCTGACCAGCCGGCCACGATCGCCTGCGGACGGCTTAGGAGGGAAGCGGACACCTGCCTTTCCCAGCTCGGTGTTGACGATGAAGGCGCATATACCCCGGACGCCAGTCGGACCCATGCACCGCTGGCGACACGTCGAGAGATCATTCCGTCGCTGAATCCTGCAGAGTGAGCTTGCTGCACGCTGAACGCGCCATGCTGACGAGCGGCATAAACAGCTATTCGGCGTTCGGGTTGCAAGGCTCGACCATGGTCGACCCCACGACTGTCTGCAACCCCCTTGTCGCCGTGCAATTACTCCACACCAGCAGCAGTCACTGCACGCGGGATCAGTTGAGGGCGAAGATCTCGGCCAGACCCATCAGTGTCAGGTCCGGTTGCACGTCTTTGACCAAGCGAGTGTGTGCAATGACGATCGGCGCCAGACCGCCGGTGGCGACCACCGGCACCGGAAGGTCGACTTGGGCGAGGATGCGCTCGACGAGGCCGTCAACCAGCCCGGCGTAGCCGTAGATGAGCCCGCTCTGGATCGCCTCCACCGTTGAGCGGCCGACCGGGTGGCGGGGAGCCGAGAGCTCGACCCGTCGCAATGCGGCGGTATGAGTCACCAGAGCATCCGCCGAGACTTCGAGGCCCGGCGCGATCGCCCCGCCCCGGTACGAGCCGTCGGGACCGACCAGGTCGACGGTGGTGGCTGTCCCGAAGTCGACCACGATCACTGGAGCTCCGAGGAGGCGAACCGCCCCGATGGCGTTGGCCACCCGATCGGCGCCGACCTCGCGGGGATTGTCGACCGAGAGAGCGATCCCGGTCTTCACCCCCGGACCGACCACTACGAGCTTGCCATCGATGAGCGGGGAGAGCGCCTCCCGCCAGCTTTCGGTTCGCTGAGGCACCACCGAGGACAAGCAACCGCCGTTGACCGGCCCGGCGTACTCGGCCAGCATCGATCGCAGAAGCAACCGGCACTCATCGGCGGTGCGCTCGAAATCGGTCGAAATTCGCCACCGATGAACCGCTTCGGCGCCGTCCCAGAGCCCAACGATCGTGTTGGTGTTGCCGACGTCACATAGGAGCAGCATCAGCGGTAGAGCACGCTCTCGTGATCCAACCGCCGGCCCCGATCTGCCATCACCTGACCTCCGATGAGGTCGAAAGCAACGTTGTCGATCAGGCGCACCTTCCCCACCTGGGCGGCAACTGCCAGGAAGCCGGGTCGATCGAGTAGATCGAGAGGCTGGGCATGGTTCTGGGAGGCAAGGGTCACGTATTCGATTTCCACCCCCTCGGCGACGTTTCCGACGGCCTCGACCAAGCGAGGAGCGTCATGCTGGCCGGCTTCGGCCAGATCGGCCGCGGCAAAGAGCCCGGCACTCAGTGTCAACGCGGCAGTGCGTTGTTCTGGGCTCAGGAAGACATTGCGGCTGGAGAGGGCAAGCCCGTCCTGCTCCCGAATCGTGGGCTGACCGCTGATCGTCACCGGAAAGGAGAGGTCCTTTGTCATCTGTCGAACCAGGGCGAGCTGTTGGGCGTCCTTCCGGCCGAAAAACGCGAGATCGGGTTGGAGTCCGGCGAAGAGCTTCGCCACCGCCGTAGCCACCCCGGCGAAGTGTCCCGGCCGTCTCGGTCCTTCCAGGTGGTCCTCCACCTGCGTAACCCGCACCCGGGTGAGCGGTGGCTCCGAATACATCTCCTCGGACGAAGGCGCAAAAAGCACATCCACCTTCTCGCTCCGAGCCATCTCCAGATCACGCTCGAGGTCGCGCGGATATCGATCGAGATCCGATGGATCGTTGAACTGCAGCGGATTGACGAACAGCGAGACAATCACGGTCTCCGCCGACTGACGGGCGGCCGCCATCAGGGCCAGATGACCCTCGTGGAAATAGCCCATCGTGGGCACCAGGGCCGTCAGTCCTCGCTTCTGCAAGCGACTCTCGAAAAAAGTGCGCGTGATCTCGGTCACAGTGAATCCTTGAGATCGGCAGGAACCACGACCGAGGCGGCGATCGCGGTGGCTTCCATCAGGAGGTCAAATTGCCTCAACGCTCCTTCGCCTAACGCAGCCGCTGCCGACCTTTGCATCCTGACCGTTCCCCAGTCCTGGCGGACGATGGGCCCGGTCAGGGACGGGCGCGGACCAAGCGAGAAGGCATTGCTCACCGCCGCCAAAGCCAATGGCTCGGCGGCGGCAAATGGCACCGCGGCCTTCTCGAAGAGTTGCTGGGCAAGATCGAGAGCGGCGACGAGAAAGTTGGAAGCTGCGGCCGCGCCGGAGTGGTAGGTAGGGCGGGCGCCGTCCGCAAGGTCGAAGTCATGCATGCCGAGGTCTGTCGCCAGGTTCCGCAGCCGTTCTCGCAGCGGGCCGTTGGCAGTCACCCCGACCCACGCCCCGGGCAGCGCCCGGGCGCCGACATGAGGATCGGGGAGTGACTGGAGCGGGTGAAATGAGCCAATCCCCCAGCC
>JBOGEW010000206.1:0-6298 GCA_050742075.1 Acidimicrobiia bacterium | reverse complement strand
TGTGATGCCGCCTCCGGATGACCCCTTCTTACGCATCAACCGCGGGCTCTGACCCGCGGTTGATGCGTCAAAACCGTCTTACGGACCGTCGGGGGGGTTCGCCCCGCCGGTGGCGACGAAGCTCACGCAGTCTCCCTGGTTCTTGAAGACTCCGAAGGTGACCCAGCCACCCTGCTTGCACTGATCCTTCGAGGTCAGGCCGGCGATCAAGGTCGTAGTCGTAGTTGGAGCGAGCGTGGTCGTCGTGGTTGGAGCGACCGTGGTCGTCGTGGTCGGAGCAACCGTGGTGGTGGTGGCCAACGTCGTCGTCGTGGAAGCGTTGGGTCCACTCGGCTGGTTGCGGCCGCCGGTGACTACATAGCTGACGCAGTCTCCCTGATTTTTGACCCCGCGGTTGAAGTCTTGCCAGCCACCCTGCTTGCAGTCGTCGGCGTCGTCGAGTCCGGGGACCGTCAGCGCCAGGCTGCTCTCGAGGCCGGGTCGCGAAAGGGCTACCGGGGCGAAGGCGATGACCGAAATCAGCACCCCCAGACCGATGACCGCGACACGCGATCGACGAATGTTCTCCATTAGGTGTTTCACAAAACAACCTTTCCCTCGGGATCCCCCACCAGGTGGCGAGATCTCTTCCACTCTCCGTGGTCAAGGTTAGCGGTAACCGGAGCCGGCGAAAAGAGGCTCCAAGCCCATCAAGCTACGCTGGCGAGATGCCTTCCCCTACGGGCTCGCGCATACCCGAAAAGCCTGTTCTCGAGGGACTCGAGGACAAATGGCAGCCGGTCTGGGCGGAGATGGAGGTGTTTCGATTCGACCGCACCAAGACCCGCGACGAAGTCTTCTCCATCGACACTCCGCCACCCACGGTCAGCGGTCGTCTCCACCGCGGTCACGTCTTCTCGTACACCCATACCGATCTCATCGCTCGTTATCAGCGCATGCGGGGCAAGGAAGTCTTCTATCCGATGGGGTGGGATGACAACGGCCTTAACGTGGAGCGCCGGGTTCAGCTGATGACGGGGACGATCGTCGATCCGACGCTCCCCTATGACCCAGGCTTCCAGCCACCGGCACAAGCGCCGAAGAGACCGATCCCGATCTCCCGTCCCAACTTTCTGGATCTGTGCGAAAAGGTGGTGCCAGAGCTCGAAGCCGGCTACCACGAACTCTGGTCGCGACTCGGCCTCTCCGTGGATTGGTCTTTCACCTATACGACCATCGGCAGTCACGCCACCCGCATCTCGCAGACTGCCTTCCTGGATTTGGCCGGAAAAGACCTGGCTTATCGGGCGGCGGCGCCGACGCTCTGGGATGTCGACATGAAGACCTCCGTGGCGCAGGCCGAACTCGAAGACCGCGAAGTGCCTTCGGATTATCGAAGGATCGAATTTCAAGGCCCCGATGGTGAGCCGCTTCCAATCGACACCACCCGCCCCGAGCTGCTTCCGGCTTGTGTGGCCGTGGTGGCCCATCCCGACGATGCCCGCTATCAGCCCCTCATCGGAAAGCAGGCCTTGACCCCGCTTTTCGGAGTGAGCGTCCCGATGGTCTCCCATGAGCTCGGCGACCCTGAAAAGGGGACCGGTTTAGCAATGGTCTGCACTTTTGGGGACACCACCGATGTGATTTGGTGGCGCGAACTTGGGCTTGGCCTTCGCGCCCTCGTGCAGCGGGACGGGACCATGCGTCCGGTGAGGTGGGGCGAGGCCGGCTTTGAGAGCGCGGATCCGAAAGCCGCCCAGAGCGCGTACGACCTGATCTCCGGACGAAGCACCAAACAGGCACGAGGGCTGGTGATCGAGATGCTCGAGCAGGCTGGAAAGCTCGTCGGAGAGGCTCGACCGATCACGCACGCAGTCAAGTTCTGGGAGAACGGCAACCGTCCTCTCGAAATCGTCACTTCTAACCAATGGTTCATTCGCTATCCCGACCGTGAACAGCTCCTCAAACGGGGTAAGGAACTCAACTGGTATCCCGATTTCATGCGGGTCAGATACGAGAACTGGGTCAACGGTCTGAGCGGCGACTGGAATATCACCCGTCAGCGCTATTTCGGGGTGCCGTTTCCCGTCTGGTATCCAATCGACCATCAGAGCGAGGTGGATTTCCTTTCACCGATATTTGCCACCGAGGACATGCTTCCAATCGATCCCACGACTACGGCGGCGCCGGGATTCGAGGAATCAGCGCGCAACCAGCCCAACGGGTTTGCCGCCGATCCCGACGTTATGGACACCTGGGCCACGTCGTCGCTCTCGCCTCAGATTGTCTGTGGCTGGAAGAGCGATCCCGATCTCTTCGCTCGAACCTTTCCCATGGATTTGCGGCCGCAGGCGCACGAGATCATTCGCACCTGGCTCTTCACGACCGTCGTCCGCTCTCATTACGAGTTCGATTCTCTCCCCTGGGCCAATGCCGCCATCTCGGGGTTTGTTGTCGACCCCGATCGAAAGAAGCTCTCGAAGTCGGCCGCCAATGCCGCCGACGATCCGCGGGCGATGCTGGCCACCTACGGGGTGGATGCGGTTCGTTACGGGGCGGCCCAAGGCCGTCCCGGGGTCGACATGGCCTTCGACGAAGGGCAACTCAAGATCGGGCGTCGTCTGACCACCAAGCTCTTGAACGCCTCCAAATTCGCCCTATCGCTCAGTGAGGGAGCGACAGGCCAACCCACCTCACCACTTGATCGAGCACTGCTCGCGGGCCTGGCGGACCTGGTCGAGGAGGCGACGGCGGCATTCGATCGCTTCGACTACGCCAGGGCAATGGAGCGAATCGAAGCCTTTTTCTGGCCCTTCTGCGACGACTATCTCGAGCTCGTCAAAGGGCGGGCCTACGGCGCCGATGGCGACGAAGGGACGGAGTCGGCCCGGGCGACCTTGGCAATTGCCATCAAGGTCATCATTGCGCTCTTCGCACCGTTCTTGCCCTACGTCACCGAGGAAGTCTGGTCCTGGTTTGGCGAGGGAAGTGTGCATCGCAGTGCCTGGCCGGAAACTGAGGCAATCCGAGGTCTGGCGGGCGTGACCGATAACCCCGCCCTGCTCCTCACCGCCGGCCAGGTGCTCTCGTCGATCCGCAAGGTCAAGACCGCGGCCTCGGCCTCCATGAAGGCAGAGGTTGCCTCCGTCCACATATTCGGTCCCGCCGAGGCCATTGCCGGATTGAAAGTTGTCGAAAACGACCTCCGCAATGCCGGGGTGATTAGCGGCTCGATCACCTTCGGCGCCGGCGAAGAGTTGGAAGTCGAGGCAGCCCTCGCCTAGGTCGGGAAGTGGGGTCTTAGGTGGCAGCCTCTCTCCGGGCAACTTCAAGCCTGGCGGTGCTAAGCCGGCCCAACGCATAGATGGAAATTCCGGCTTGGATCACTCCGGCCACGATGTAGGGAGCCCGTAACCCGGTGGGGCGATCGGCGAGCTTGGTAACCGAGCCGGCCAGAAGGCCTCCGAGTAAGGCGCCGATCGGCATCATCCCCCAACCAAAGAAGCGATAAACGCTGTTCACCCGGCCGAGGAGCCGATCGGGGATGATGGTCTGCCGGAGGGAGACAGTCACGACATTCCACATCACGGCTCCCAACGAGGTTATGGCGAACATGACCCACACCAGCACCGCTGAGGACGTGAGACCGATACCGATAGAGGTCAGCGCGCCAGTGATCAAACTGAACTGGAGAGTCGCTCCCGAACCAAGTCGAGCGGAAAAGCGCGATGCCACCAAACTCCCGAGAACTCCGCCGGCCGCTCCTGAGGACAAGAGCAGACCGAATTCGGAGGCGCCCAACTCGAGGATCTCTTGTCCGAGGAGGACGAACACAGCCTGAGTGCCGGCGCCCAAGGCGTTGAGGATCCCGAGAATCACCGCCAATCGCCGCAGCAGGGGATGACGCCACAGCCAGCGGAACCCTTCCTTGAGCTCAGCCCCAAAGCTGGGACGAGCGACGTTCGCTGCTGTGGTCGCCGTCCGGAAGCTTCCGGTGAGCAAAAGGAGAATCGCTGCTGACACGGCGAAGGTGGAGGCGTCGATGAAGAACGGGAGCGCGAAGGCGATGGCCAGCAGAACACCGGCGAGCGGCGGGCCGACGAACGAGTTCATGACCATCTCCGCCCCCCAGAGCCGGCCATTGGCTTTTTCGAGCTGGTCCTTCTCGACTACCGCCGGCATCAAGGTTTGGGCAGCGTTGTCTCGCAACACTTCCGCCATCCCTAAAAGTAACGCCGAGACATAAATGGTGGTAAGCAGCAGGGCCGGATTGGCGATTGCGGGGAGAGCCCCGCCTTCGAGTTGCTCAGGACTGGGAAGGAGATCCTGATTGGCTAGCACCACCACTGCTACCCCGAACGTGACGAGCGAACGAACGACATCCATCGTGACGACGAGCTTTTTGCGATCGACGCGATCTGTGATCACGCCGGCGGGGAGGGTGAATATGAGCCAAGGGATTCGGGTGGCAACGCCCACCAGAGCGATGTGCAGCGGATTACGGGTGACAGCCGAAGCCAGCCACGGATAGGCAACGAGGGCCACCCCATCTCCAAAGTTGGAGATGACGCTGGCTGTCCAGAGCTTCCAATAGTTGGCCCCGAGGGAGGCGCGCGCAGCCGACGCAGAGAAGGTCACGGCGTTGGCAATAATGCCAGATGGCAAAGGTCCGGACCGCGGTCCCTGCCGACGCCGAGCGGATCGGTGAGATTCATATCCGCTCCTGGCAAAAGGCGTACGAGGGAATCCTTCCCACTGACTTTCTGGCGTCGCTCTCCCTGGAGGCGCGGGTGGAGCGATGGCGAACCGATCTTGAGTCGATGGGGGCAAAGAACCTCGCCTTGGTCATCGAAAACGGATCGTCGATAGATGGCTTCGCCCGTTTGTCGCCGAGCGCCGATCGAAATGACGGCGAAGTCCAGGCGATCTATCTCGACCCGGGCCGTTGGAGGAGGGGTTTGGGTCGGCTGCTCATGACCGCGGCCGAGGAATTTCTGGCAGAGCTTGGCTGGGAAGAAGCGATTCTCTGGGTGCTGGAGAAGAACGAATCGGCCCGGCGCTTCTACGAGGCTTTGGGCTGGCAGGTCGAGCCCCACCGTGCGCTGCTCAATATCGGCGGTGCCGACGTGCAAGAGATTCGATATCGCAAGGTCCTTTGATGCAGAAGGCCAGGGTTTGGAGACCATCGGAGGCTTTGTCGGTGAGCGAGTGGAGACGGCGCCTGACCGAGACGCAGGCCGAAGTCGGTGCCGTCCTCGAGCCGTCTCAGGACGAGCACCTGCCGGCGCTTCTATTGCAGCTCGGAACTGCGGACTTGATTTGCGCTTACACCCCGGTACACGACGCGCTCAAGCTGGTTGTCGACGGATTGGTGGTCGGCTCGATCGACCGAACCGACGTCGTGGAGCTGCGCCCGCCGTTCGCGTTTCGAATTCGATCGGCGTTGGCAGTCATCGAGGCTCTCGATCCCGACCAACCCCTCGACCTGCTTGAGACGCTGGCCGCGTCCCTACCGCCGTTGCCTTTCCGCCCCTAACACGTGTTTCTCCTCCCGCAGGGGGGAGAACCGGCGCAGTCGGGGAGGGGGTCAGGCGCGGTCACGATTGCGACGGTGTTTGATGGCCCACACCGCGGCAACGGTGGCGGCGCCGGCAGCGACCGCGGCTCCCGATACCACGGGGCTCGGCCGGGGAATTCTCAACGCCACAGGTTTTTCGAATTCGAGGATCTCCCAGTCGCGCTCGTGGGCGATTCCTCGCAATTCCTTGTCGGGATTGACGGCCACCGGATGTCCCACCGCCTCCAGCATCGGGAGATCGGTGGCTGAGTCCGAGTAGGAGAATGAATCAGGCAATGAAATATCCTCTCGCATCGCCAATTCCCGCATCGCCTCGGCCTTGCCGGGACCGTAGGCGTGGAATTCGATGTTGCCGGTAAAGCGTCCGTCCTCATCGATCTCGGGGCGGGTGGCGATCACGTTGTCGATCCCGAGATGGCGACACAGGGGCTCGACGATCTCAATTGGGGAGGAGGAGATCACCACGACCAGGCGGTCGGATTTCTGGTGTTGTTCGATGATGGAGAGGGCTTCGGCGAACACGAGCGGCTCGACCACCTCGGCGACGGTCTCGGCAACCAGTCGTTCGATTTCGGCCTTGTCCCAGCCCTTGGTCAACTGGCTGAGCTCGGCCCGCATTCTTTCCAATTGCGAGTGGTCCGCTCCGAACATTTGGTAGTAGGTCTGGGCGATACCCGCCTTGAGCAGGGCCCGACGGTTGAGGAGGCCGGCGCGGAAGAGCGGGCGCGAGAACGCCAAAGT
>JBOGEW010000205.1:0-20453 GCA_050742075.1 Acidimicrobiia bacterium | reverse complement strand
ACCTGGGAGAGGGGCCGGTCAGCGATGACCATTCCCCCGGAATGAATCCCGAGATGACGCGGAAAACCGTCAAGCCGCCAGCAGACGTCGTACAGCAATTCGGCGGTCAGTCCGGGTGGCAAAGGAGCGTCGAGGCGGAGAGCGGCCGGATCGTGGCTATCGACGAACTTGGATAGACCGTCGACTTGAGCCTGAGTGAAGCCCAAAGACTTGCCGACATCGCGCAGAACCGACCGTGCCCGATAGGTGATGACATTGGCCACCATCGCCGCCCGTTCCCGGCCGTATCGGCGGTAGCAGTATTGGATCACCTCTTCCCGCCGATCGGCTTCAAGATCCAAGTCGATGTCCGGAGGACGACCCCGCTCCTCGGAGAGGAAGCGCTCGAATGGCAACCCGAGCCGGATGGGATCGACCCGAGTCAGGCCGAGACACCGACACACGGCCGAGTCGGCACCCGAGCCTCTGATCTGACACATGATGTCCTGGCCGCGAGCGAATTTGACGATGTCCCAAACCACCAAGAAGTAACCGGCGAACCCCAGGCGCTCGATGACACCAAGCTCGTGCTCGAGCCGCCGGCGGGCAGTGGGGTCGATCAATCCTTCACCATGACCGGGATAGGTCTCCCGAGCTCCTTCCCAACTGAGATGTCGGAGGTAGTCCATCTCGGAGCGAAAATGACCGGGCATCGGGAAATCGGGCAACTTCGGAGCGACCAGCCTCAGATCGAAGGTGAGCCTTTCGGCCAGACGCACCGCCGACATGATCGATCCCGGGTAGCGCTCGAAGCGTCGTCCCATCTCCTCGGGGCTCTTGAGATAACGCTCGTCTGTTGCCGGGCGAAACCCATCCGCCTGATCCAGTGACCTCCTGCCCCCGATGGCAGAGAGCACCTCGGATAGATCGGCTTCCTGCCGGCGGTGATAGTGGACGTTGTTGGTGGCGACGACACCCAGGTTGAGCCGGCCCGCCACCTCCCAGATCAGATCGTTGCGAGCATCATCTTCGGGCATCCCGTGATGCCATAGCTCGATATAGAACCGGCGACCGAACACCTCTCGCAAGCGAATGGCCGCACTCATCGCCCCGGCCAGATCGCCTCTCGCTGCTGCTCTTGCCACCGCCCCCTTCCGGCAACCGCTTAGGGCCATGATCTCGGGGACCGCCGCCGCGGTTCGGGCGAGATCCTCCCACTGGTAGACCGGCCGATCCTTCTCGCCCCGAAATTGAGCGGTAGAGACCAACTGGGAGAGCCCTCGATAGCCCGCCGGAGAACCGGCGAGAAGAAGAAGATGATCGGTTGGCTCCTGATCGACAGGTTTGGTCCCATGCATCCGCTTGGTCCGGCCCCGTCTTCGAGACTTCAACTCATCAGACCTCAGTTTCTCCAGGTCGCGAGCTTCGGCTGCCTTGATGGGGTCATTGAGGTCGGAAAGCGGATCCTGGCTGAGTCCGATCTCAGTGCCATAGACCGCCGGTAACCCTGCCTCAGCCGCCGCGGTGGAAAACCGCACCGCTCCGTAGAACCCGTTGTGATCGGTGACCGCCAGTGCCCGGTACCCGAGGTCGACCGCCTCCGCTACCAACTCCTCGGGATGAGATGCCCCGTCGAGAAAGGAGAAGTTGGTATGGCAGTGCAGTTCAGCATAATCGAACATTAGTTCGACTATACCCCACAACGTTCTGTGGGCCAGAGGCGCCGATTTCGGCGGCTAGCAACCCAGGGTTCGCAATATGCTCGGCGAATGAGCATCGAAAAGACCGTTCGGCTCTCGGGGGGATCGTCTGATTCAATCGAAGATGCGATCCGCACCGTTTTGGCCCGCGCCGCCGTCACCATTCGCGACATCACCCGGTTCCAAGTGGTGAAAGTCTCCGGCCAGGTCGACCCCGCCGGGGTCCCGACCGACTTCGAAGTCACCCTCGACATAACATTTCAGGTTCGGGAGTCGATGAGCCGTGAATGAGCTCAGTGAATGAATGGGCCCGGCCACTCGGCCAGGGAATCTCTCAAATCACTCTCCCCCTTCCGTTCACCGCTCCCAAGACCATCAACGCCTACGTGGTCGAGTCCCGCGATGGACTTGCTCTCATCGATTGCGGAGTTGACTCGGCGGAAGGGCGCCACGCCCTTCTCGGCGGCCTGGCCAACCTTGGTTACGACGCCGCCTCGATCGACATCCTGATCGTCTCCCATCTTCACCCCGACCACGTGGGAATGGCGCCGCGTCTGACCGAGGAGTTCGGCATGCGAGTCGTCATGCACGAGCGAGCGGCCAAGATCATCGACCGCTACAACGACACCGCCGGATTCCAACAGCGCATGGAAACTTTGGCCAAGCGCCACGGAGTGCCCGTAGCGGCCTATGACGCCTTCGTCGACACCGGACCGCGACCGGACTGGATGCCCTTCCTCGCCCCCCCCGACATCACCGTCGACGACGGAGATTCCATTCCGGTGGGGAGCAATCGGCCCCTCGAAGTCATCTTCACCCCCGGCCACGAGCCCACCCACATCTGCCTCCGCGACTCGCGTACCGGATCCCTCTTCGCCGGCGATCACATCCTCCCCCGCATCACTCCCTATGTCGGGTATGACGAGGACTTTCCGGACGTGCTCGGAGAGTTTCTCGATTCGCTCAAAAAGATCGAAGACCTCCGGGTGACTACCACCTATCCGGCCCACGGTGACATCGTTTCTCACGGCTCGGCCCGGGCCGAGCAGATCCTTCTTCATCACCAGCGCCGGTTGGCAGGCATGCGAGAGGTTGTTACCCCGCTAGGCACGAGCGCCTGGCAGGTGATGGAGCAGGTCTTCAGACCGAACCTTTCGCCGATGGATCAACGACTGGCTCTGCGGGAGACCATCGCCCATCTCGAGCATCTCCAGATCACCGGTCGGCTCCAGCACGAAGATGCTGCCGACACCGTTCTCTATCGGCGTTAGCGCTCGCCGATCTCCCAGAGGTCTCGCATCAGGGCCGATCGTTCGAGCAGATCTCGGAGACGACCGCGGGCGACGATTCGACCCCGATCCATCACCAGGATCTGATCTGCCCTTTCGAGGGCAGCCCGGCGATGGGAGACGACCAGGCACGTGGCCTGGCGTTGCTCAAAAAGGCGCCTCCACAACTCGCTCTCGGTCGCCAGATCGAGGGCCGAGGAGAGGTCGTCGAAAACCAGGAGCTCGGCTTCGGTGGCAAGCATCCGGGCCGCGGCCGATCGCTGCACCTGGCCCCCCGAGAGCTTGACCCCCCGGGCTCCGACCAGCGTCTCAAGGCCCTGTTCCATTCGCTCGAGATCGGGGTCGAGCACCGCCAGCTGCACGGCTTCGCGCAGCCTCTCTCTAGTGGCCCGTTGTCCGAGGGCGATGTTGTCTGCCAGTGATTCGGAGAAGAGCCGTGGCACCTGCGCGGTGTATGCAGAGCGCGGGGGAACGAAGAAAGACGCCGGGTCCAGGACGAGTTGTTCGTTCCAGCGAATCTCCCCGGTTGCGGGGACGAGGCCGAGCAGCGCCCGCACCAGGGTGCTCTTCCCCGAGCCGATCTTGCCGGTGATGACCGTGAAGCTTCCCCTCCCGATCTCGAAGTCGACGTTTTCCAAACCCTCTTCGTTATCGGGGAAACGATGACTGAGACCCTTCACCGTCAGGCGATGGAAAGGTTCGGCGGTGTCTAAAGGGGGCGCAGCTTGGGAGATTTGCCCCTGCAACGAGACCGGCGTTCGGTCGAGGAGGTCGGCATCCGTGGCATCGACGGCCAGGGCTCTGATTCGCTCAAAGGCAACTCCGGTGCGGCGGTGCTGAGCGATGATGTCGCCGATGAAGGCCATGTAGTCGGTGAGACGGGGAAGGAAGGTGAGGAACACCGTCAGGTCCCCGAGGCTCATGGAATTCTGGCTGAGCGAACCGGCTCCGAAGATCAAGACCAGCGCGATCCCGATCGTGGACATGTTGCGGTTGATTCCCCGCAACACTTCGGTGAGGACCGTGTCGCGCATGGCCGCCCGATGGCGAATTCGATTGAGCCCCTCGAATCGCGCCATGACACGATCTTCGGCACTGAATAGCTTGATCGCCTGCACGGCGCCGAACGTCTCGCCGACAAACCCGGTGACGTCGTCGGTAGCTTCCCGCATCGCCCGCCGGCGAGCCCGGATCTGGGGACCGAGAGCTTGCGTCAGGAGGGCGGTGAGGAGCAAAGGCACCAGCAAGTACCCTGTCAGCTTCACATCGATCGTCGCCATGATCACGATCGAGCCGAGGCCGAATATCACCAGCCCGCCCATGTCGACCCAGTTCTCCAGGTACTCGAGTAGGTCTTCGACATCGTCACGGAAGGTGCTGACGGCCTCCCCGGGGGAAAGCGGGAGCACCCGGCTGCGGGGAGCCTCGAGCAGCCAGCGGAGCAGGTTTCGTTGCACGAGCAGCGTTACTTCGTTCCAATGCTTGATCCATTGGACATCCCCGAGCCAGATGACACCGTTTCTACCGATGGCCAGGGCCGCGAAGATCGCCACCGGGGTCCACGCCGTTTCGGCGATTTCAGCATTGCCGGCGAGTCGATCGAAAACGGTTCCGATCAACAACCCGAATAACAAAGGTGAGGCATGGACGACGGCCCAGACCGAAAAACAGAACATGAAGCGACCTGTCCGGTAACGAACCAAGTCGCGGATGATCTCGAGAGTGGTGAGATTTTTCATTACCCGAGACCGCTGTCTTCCAACAGCTCAGGATCGCCCAGCCGCAACAGCCCGGCATAGCGGCTATGGGGATCGGTGGCGAGCTCGGGGCGGGAGCCGTGTTCGACGATGCGCCCTTCGTCAACGACCATGATCTCGTCGGCTGTCCGCACGGTTTCCAGCCGGTGGGCGATGATGACCACCGTCCGGCCGGCGAAGAGTCGCTGGGTGGCAACTGCCAGGAGCGATTCCGTGGCCGGGTCTAGTCGCGAGGATGGCTCATCGAGAATCACCACACCGGGGTCTTGCAGGAACACTCGGGCAAAGGCAAGAAGCTGTTGTTCACCGGCCGAAAGACCCTGGCCCCCAGATCCGAGGTCGGTTTCGAGCCCGATCAGGCGGACCCAGGAGCCGAGCCCAGTTCGATCCAGCACCGAGAGAATCTCCTCGTCGCTTCGCTCTTGAAAGAGAGTGAGGTTGTCGCGAACCGTTGCGCGGAAGAGTTGCACGTCCTGGGTCACCACTCCGAGGGCTCGCCGCAGCGAAGCGGGCTCGACTGTTTTGAGGTCGATTCCACCAATTCGCACCGCCCCCAGGGTGGGCTCGTAGAGATGGGAGATGAGCCGGGTGATCGTCGTCTTCCCGCCGCCGGTTCGACCGAGCAAACCGAGGACCGTTCCCGCCTCGAGTCGGAAGTTCACCCGATCGAGAACAAGGCGGTCTTCGTAGGCGAAGGACACGTCGTCCAGCTCGACCGACAGCGGACCCTCGGGCAGGCGGCGCTCGCCGACCGAGATGCCGGGCTCGAGCTTTCGCAACTGATCGATGCGGATTAGCCCGCCAGCCGCCTTTTGCAGACGTTGCAGCTCCTGGGTCACCTGCTCAATCGGACGTCGTACCAACTGGGCATATTGGAGGATCAGATAGGCGGTTCCGATGGTGATCGACTCTGAAAGAACAAGCCAGGTCCCGACAGCCAGCGCCAGGGCGTCTCCGGCCCAGAACACGGTGTTGGCCGTTACCCAAACGATTACTCGCTTGCGCCAGGCGGCAGTCGTGCGCTCGTAGTAATCCCGGATCACCGGGATGAATCGCGACATCGTGAAGCGCCCGGCGCCGAGGGCGCGGATGTCCTCGATCCCCGAAAGCCGCTCCTCGATAAAGCCATAGAGGACGGCAGAAACTTCTCGCTCTTCTTCGGCCGCTTCCACCGGAAGGTTGCGCAGTCTCCAAAGCAGAGCCAGGACCCCGATCACGTAGACCGTCAGGGAAACGCCCATGACCGGATCCGCGAACCAAGAGATCACGAGCACTCCCATGAGCAACACGGCGGCGCCGAGGAGGCGAACGAGGAAGCGGGAGATGAAGTCGGAGACGGCCGTGACATCTCCATCAACTCTCTCGATCATCTCGCCCGGGGTCGTGTCGTTGTGATATCCCATGTCGAGCGAGAGGAGGTGACGGCCCAGATCCTCGCGCAGGCGATTGGTCGCGCTCCAGCCGATGTCGGTGCCCAAATAGGAGGAGGCGGCGTCGAGTAATTGGTTGACGATGCCGGCCAGGAGGTAGGCGACCCCAATCCCGACGAGCCCGGTGACTGCTGCCCGCGAACTGACCTGATCGATGAACCGGGCCAGCAGCTGGGGTACCAGCAGCTGCAGCCCGATCGAGGCGAGCAGAGCTACTAAGAGAAGTGTCGCCCGGCCCCGCAACGGGGATAGGTAGGTGGTAAGAGTGGCGCGATAAGAAGGAGCGGTCATTTCGTTGGTTGTTTTCCAAGGTGCCCGATTGGGCATAACGAGGTAGCGCGAGAGGACAGTGCCGTCATTTCACAGAACCGTCGAACCTACCGTTGAGTCTCGATCGAAGAAGCCGATTTAAAAGACGTCGATGATCAACTACTTCACGGCGGTGCTTGTCATCGGCCTATCGTTCGGCTCACCGGTACCGGCCTCGATCGAGATCCCTGGCGAATCGATCACCAATGCGTTGCCTCCCGACCTCCATCCGGGATCGGTGGGACCGACGGTCACCGATTTGCAAACCCGGCTAGTAGACGCCGGCTTCTTTCCGGGACGGACGGACGGCGTCTTCGGACGGCAGACGGTGGGTGCCGTGCTGGCCTTCCAAAAGCTTTATGACCTCGAGCGAACCGGCGTCTTCCGCCAAGAGGACTGGTCCCTCCTGGGACGAGAGATCACCGGCCCCGGGCCGGCGCCCGAACCCGACCGGATCGAGGTCGATTTGCGTCGCCAAGTCCTCTACCTGATCGAAGCCGAAGCCGTGGCTGGGGTCTTCCCGATCTCCTCGGCCAACGGAGAGCCCTACCGGAACGCCCGAGGACGGTTGATCAACGCCGTCACCCCGGAGGGACGCTTCGAGTTCCGGCGCAGCCGCCAGGGTTGGTGGGAGTCCTACCTCGGCTTTCTGTATTCCCCCTTTTACTTCTATGGGGGCTATGCCCTCCACGGCTCCCGTTCGGTGCCGGCCGTCCCCGCCTCCCATGGGTGCGTGCGAGTCGAAATGGACGATATGGACTTCCTGCGGACAAGGATTGCGCTGGGCATGCCCATCTACCTCTACGGCGACAAGGTCAGCCGCGACGAGTTGATCACGCCTTAGCGTCCAGCAACAGCGCCTCGAGGGCGATCTCCACCATCGAATTGAAGGTCTGCTCGCGCTCGAGAGAAGTCGTCGCCTCGCCGGAGCGGATGTGGTCAGAAACGGTGAGAATGGCCAGGGCCCGAGCTCCTTTCTCGGCCGCCACCCCGTACAGCCCGGCCGCTTCCATCTCCACCGCCAGTACCGCCATGCCCTCCAGCACGTCCCAGACTTCGCTCTGCGGGTTGTAGAAAAGATCGGCCGAAAACACATTGCCCACCGCCACGTCGACTCCCGAGGCGGATGAGGCATCGACGGCCGCCCGGGCCAGACCGAAGTCGGCGATGGCGGCGTAATCCCAGCCATGAAACCGGGCGCGGTTCACCCTTGAGTCCGTGCATGCCCCGGTGGCGATAACTACGTCGCGCAACTTGATCGAGTTGGAGATGCCGCCGGCCGAGCCAACCCGCACCAATCGCTTGCACCCGTACTCGGTGATCAGCTCGGTGGCGTAGATCGAAGCCGAGGGAATGCCCATCCCGCTCCCCATCACCGAAACGGGCATGTCTTTGTAGAGCCCGGTGTACCCGAGCATGTTGCGAACCGCCGTCACCTGACGGGCATCGGAGAAGAAGTTCTCGGCGATGTGCTTGGCCCGCAAAGGGTCGCCCGGCATCAAGACGCATTCGGCGAAATCTCCGGCCTCGGCAGAAATGTGGGGCGTGGGCATCAAGCTCCTCTATTTGGGGAGCTGCAATCTATTCGAGGGTTAATGGCCTCTCCCGCCGGTTTCTCCCCCCAGCGAGCGAACCCCCCTCCCCGCCTGTTTCTCCCCCCAGCGAGCGAAGCGAGTGGTGGGGGGAGTGGCCCGCAGGGCCGAGGGGGGAATCGGTACTCCCCCCTTCAGGGGGAGAAACAGCTACTGCGTGGCCTGAGCCTGCCGGATGCGATCGGCGAGGCCGAAGCGGCTCTTGGGAGCGCGCAAGTCAACGACGGCACCGATCGAGTCCGAAAACCCGGCTGGATCACCGGGCTGGAATTCGAAGCTGGCGAACCCATCCGAGAGCTGGAAGCGGAAGACGCTCATCCGCTCGCACGAGACCTGGGCCTGATCCCAGGAGACCAAACGGCGGCGGTCCGTCCAGATCCTGACTCGACCGTCTTCGATCTGCACGGTCGCGCGAATCGGCGGCTCATCATTTCGATAGAGCTGACCAACGAAAACCGACATGCACTCCCCTTCTTCCGCCCATCAGCCTAGGCCTATCGACCTAGGTCGGCAAGGGCCAACCAGGCGCCGTCATAATCGAATCCGTGTCCGAAAAATCCGCCGAAAGAGGCCATCGCTTGTTGAATCTGGCCCGGGTGGCCACGCTGGCTTCGATCAACCCCGACGGCAGTCCCCACGTCGTCCCCATCGTCTATGCGCTTACCGCAGACCGCCTGGTGACGGCCGTCGACCAGAAGCCGAAGAGTGATCTAAACCTGGCCCGACTCAGCAATATCAGAGCGGATCCCCGCGTCTCTGTTCTCGCCCACCATTACGCGGAGGGATGGCACCACCTCTGGTGGGTCCGGGTGGATGGCCGGGCGACGATTGTTCCCGAGGATCCGCCAGCAGTCGCGGCTCTAAAATCCCGCTACCCGCAGTACGGCCAGTACGAAATCGTGGGACCCATCATCAGCGTGGCGATCGGCACGATTCGGGTGTGGATGGCCGACCCCCGCTTTCAGGGATAGCCGAACGGCATTCCCCAATGAATGTTCAGGGCTTCTCGCATGTCGATGCTGAAATCGGAGAAGAAGGTGCCTTGGGGAGCCATCGGCCCGAGGAGAATCAGAGCGAAGAGGGCGACCAGGGCCAAAGCCACCAGCCGCACGAAAAGCCTCATGCTTCCATCCCGCCCGTTTCCCGGTAACCCGTCTCGGTAGCGATCGAATCCATCCAGACGTCAGTCTTGGTCATCGGAAGCTCGTCGACAACCCGGCGATCGACTGTAATCCCGATCAACCTCGGCTGGCCAGGAAGACCGCTCAGCAACTGGTCGTAGTAACCGCGCCCGTGGCCGAGGCGGGCGCCGGCTGCCGAGAACAAAACGCCAGGAACCAGGACCGCTTCTATTTCCGCCGCATCCATCAACTCGGCGTTCGCCGCGGGTTGGAGGTACCCGAACGGATGCATTTCCAACGAACCCTCGAGTCGATGGATTGTGAGCGGTCCCCTCGGTGGCGTGCGGGTGACGCCGAGAACGAGGGCCGGGTCATTTTGCAGGCAAGCTAGGTCGATCTCGCCTCGCATGGCCAGGAACGTCAGGACAACCTTGACCGAGTGGCGTCGAAGAGCCTGTAGAACGATCTCGCAGACCGCGGCGGATTCGACTTCGCTGGCCGGCAAAATGTCTCCCGCCCACTGCCTCCATTCCGCTTTGGTTCGCGGCACGGTGGCACCCTATCGTCGCCCGATGCGGCGGCTGCTCTCGCCCGTACGAACGATTTTGACGATTGTCATCGGAGTCGCCGCGACTCTGCTGGCGGCTCCGATGGCCATCGTGCTCGGACGCCTTCGACCGACGAGCCCTCTGATAGACCGATTGGCCCGAGTGTGGAGCCGGGTGTGGTTGTGGGCATCGGGCACTTCGCTCGTTGTCGAGGGCCAAGAGCACGTCGATCGCAGCCGCTCGCATGTGGTCGTCGCCAATCACCTATCGGTGCTCGACATCATGGTTTGCTTTCTGGCGGTTCCTCTTCCGATTCGATTCCTGGCTAAGAAAGAGCTCTTCTCGATTCCGATCCTGGCTCCGGCCATGCGGGCGATCGGCATTGTCGAGGTTGATCGCCAGGCTCGCTCGGCGATTCACGAGAAAGTCAATCGTCAGGCCCGCGATCTGGTGGCTTCGGGACGGTCACTCATCATCTACCCGGAGGGGACCAGGAGCCGGGACGGGAGCTTGCGCCCTTTCAAGAAGGGTGCTTTCACCATGGCGATGGCCGGGGCGATTCCCTTGCTGCCGGTCACGATCGTGGGGACCTACGAGGCGTGGCCGGCGGGGAAGCCATGGGTGTTCGGGGGCAACGTAAAGGCAGTGATCCATCCCCCAATCGAGACGGCGGGGTTGGAGAAAGCGGAAACGACGAGGCTCGCCTCCCGGGCCCGCGAGATCATCGCCTCGGCGCTTCAGTCGTAGATGCCGGCCAGGAACGTCCCTCCCCCGCGGGCGACGACGAGGAAGGCTCCGGCTGAGGTCACGATCTGATAGCGGTCGGCGGCTTCTTCTCCCTTCCACCACCGCCCCATCAATCTCCAGGGACCAGCCCAGTTGAGAACCTGTTCCCAGCGCGAGCCCAGCCGCACCCGCTGGGGCATGCCTCCCTCCCACTCGATGTCGATCGGCACCGGCTCGGGAGGGACCAGGGCGGGTGCAGGTCCGGGGGTGGCCCCTGCCCAGGGGGCGAGGGGATCGCGTTCTGCCGGCGTCGGTTCCTCGCCGAAGCGAAACCACAGCACCTGATCCCCTGGCATCCTCCCTCCCTGTCGCTGCCCCTGCACCACCGCATCCGGACCGACGAGAGATTGGACCCGGGCTAGGGCCCGCTCCGCTTCCGGCCGGTTGGCGTCATAGGTTTCCCAACCCAATTCTCCCGGCTCCAGCAGAGCAAGTTGACGCCCGCTGCCGGAGAGGTCGGAGGGATCTAGCCGGAGCCGCACCAGCCCACCACCCACTCCTTCCCCTTCTACCCAGGCCCGTAACTGCCACCAGACCCGCTCCACCAGGGTGTACTCGAGGAAGGGATCGGCCGACCGCCAAACTCTCCTCCGCACCTGACCACGGGCCGACTCCGCCAGGACCTCCACCCGATGAGGGGCGATCCCCTCCTGGCGAAGACCGTTCATCAACCTGGCCGAGAGGGCTCGTGCCGAGAATGCCACCTGGTCAAGGGATTCGAGCGGATCGTCGTAGTGAGCCTCGACTGCCAGATGAGGGGCAATGGAGCGGGGATTGACCGGCCGGTCCTCACCAGTAGCAAGACGATGAGCGCGGAGACCCTCTTCCCCAAACCGAGAGGCAACCGCCGGACGGGGAAGTTCGGCCAGCGCTCCCAGCGTGGTCAATCCCAACCAGCGAAAGGTGTCGATCATCTCTTCGCGGTCGATGGCCGAGATGTCAAGGCGGGAGAGAAAGCCAATGGTGTCGTCGACTACATGGGGTTCGGTGTCGGCGGTTCGGGCCGCCCAGCGGGCAGCAAAGGGACCGTCGGCCAATCCCACCCGGGCTCCCGGACCCGCCGTTCCCACCACTTTGTCGAGAAGGATGTCCTCGCCGCCATAGAAACGGAGCGAGCCCTCGGTGGCGATTAGCACCAGACCGGGTTCAACCACTTCTACTCGTGGAACCAGATCCTCAAGCAAAGCGACCACCGGTTCGAAACGACGGGTCTCCTCTCCCAGGTCACGAGCCTTGCTGGTTGCCATCGGACAAAGCGCCTCGGAAGCCCTTCTTCCCATGCCAATCGTGACCCCCGCCTCACGAGCCAATCGGTTGGCGGCCGCTACTCGCTCCTTCTCTCCTCCGCCTGCCCGACCTTCTTCGTAGACGAAACCGCAGACATCATCTGGCATCCCCTCGAGTGGCCAATCCGGGAACCAGACACAGATCGTTCGCATTCGCATCTATCAGGCGGTGGCCTGTAGCTCCTGCCAGGGCAACGATTTGCCGGAGACCTCAAAAGAGAGCTGCCTTACTCCCAAGGCGCCATGACCGTTCTCCGGTCCTTGCCAGGAGACCGCGGTTCCTTTCAGCCGTAAATGGGTGATGCCAGCCGGAAGCTGACCGCGGAGCGGCCGTAAGGCCAGCCCGGCTTTGCGAGCCCTGGTCAGGGCAGCCAAACGTCGTAGCTCGTTCTCCCCTACTCCCGGGGGAACTTCGGCGTAAACCGCCGCCACTCCCTCCAACACCGCCGCGCACACTTTGGTCCAGATCCTCGGATCCGAGCATCGGATCACCACCAGCCGGTGGGGATTCACCCCCAACTCCCAAGCCGGGAGCGGAGAGAACCATCCCCCGCGAGCATCGATCACCACCACCGTCCCCACTTGCGAAGGGGCGACCAGAAGCGAGAGACCCATCCTGGTCAGACCAAGTCCGGCTGGCCCCTCCAACCCGACGATCTTTCCCGGGGCCAGTTCCACCCCCCTCGCCGGCTGTTTCTCCCCCTGAAGACCGAAGGGAGTTTTGGGGGGAGTGGCCCGTAGGGCCGAGGGGGGTACCGGCACTCCCCCCAAACCCCCTCCGTCGCCTGCGGCGACACCTCCCCCAACACTCGCTGCGCTCGCTGGGGGAGGAAACGGCTCACCCCCTCGGCCCTGTTTCTCCCCCTGAAGGGGGGAGTACCGCCGCAGGCGGGGAGGGGGGTTGGCTCGCTGGGGGGAGAAACCGCTCGCTTCGCTCGCTGGGGGGAGAAACCGCTCGGTGGGCAGCATCTGCCGACGTTATCGAACAAGTGTTCGCTCGTCAACCGTTCAGGTCAGGGGGAACGGCGATTGCACCCACCAGGGAGTCATCGAGGGACGGATCGCCACCACCCATTTGACCCACCAGAATCCTCGCCGCTGGGGAGCAACGATCCGGGCCGGATACCCATGTCCCACCGATAACGGCTCTCCCCCGACAGCCACCGCCAGCCACATTTGATCGAGGTCACGGGCGGGATAGCGCCGGGAATACCCCGTCGCCGACACCACCTCGATGCTCCGCCACTCACCACGCTCAACCAGACGATCGAGTCGAATGCCTGCCCAGCTCTGGGTCGAGTACCAACCGCCCGTGCAGTCGATGGTGGCCTCCAGGTCGCCATCAATCATCGCCGTGAGGTCGCCGAGCGAGTAGGCCTCCTCGCCGATCATCACCCGCCAGGCGGGCCCGTCGATGGCCGGGGGCACATCGTTGATCCACGACGTCACCGGAAAGCCCGAAGGATCGAAGGACCCGAGCTCGTGCGAACCGGTAAAGCGTCGTTTGGCTCCCGCCACTTCCTCCCATCCCAGCCACAAAAGCGACGCCGCCCCGGCAACGGTGGCGAGGCGGAGAAATCCCCTTCGACTCACATCGGAAACTCGAGCCCGCTGGGGATGACGGCGGTAATGACTCACTCCTAACACCAAGGCCCCAACCGCCGATCCAACGTGGATCTGCATCATCGTTAGGCCCCCAACACTTCTCGCTAGGTCTGCCGAGTGAATCAAACCGGTCCCGATGGCGATCAGTACCACCAAAAGGAAGGCGATTGACGAAATTCGACCGGGCCGCGGTCGGGCCAGGCCCCTCTTCACCACTACAGATTTCCAAGGGGCGAGAAGCAGGATGGCAAGAGCCGTGGCGCCGTGGAATACGGAAGGATGAATGAACGAGTCACTCCCGACCGCGAAGCTCCACAACCCGGTCAACAGCGCGAGCAACAGGAGCACCGCCAGCGCCAGGTTGGTGAGCCGGCCGCGGATCACGGACTTAACCTGGAAACCTGATGGATACCCCGGGCCTGATCGCGGTTGGCCTCGCCATCGCAGTCGGGTTGGTCGGGATCGTCGTGGCGGCATTGCCGGGACTCATCCTCGTGTGGGGCGCTGTTCTCGTGTGGGCTCTGGTCGAGCAAACGACCATGTCCTGGATCATTCTTGCGATCGCCACGGTGCTATTCATCGTTGGCCAAGTCGGTAAATATTTCTTCCCGGGGAAACAGCTAAAAGAGGCAGGAATCCCAAGACGATCGCTCTGGATCGGGGCGGCGCTATCGATCGTGGGATTCTTTCTCGTACCAGTAGTCGGTTTCATCATCGGTTTTGTGCTCGGCGTATATCTATCGGAACGACAGCGCCTCCACTCCCATGAGAAGGCGTGGCCCTCAACCCGTCAAGCGCTCAAAGCTGCAGGTCTTTCAATCCTGATCGAAGTGATCGCCGGCCTCTGGATCGCTGGAATGTGGCTCTTGACAGTCCTATTTCTTGCGTAGCTCTTCCAGCTCCTCCAGGCTTTGAGGCCAGTCGTCCTTCAAAAGCCGCGAGAGGGACCGATCGGCAAGAAGCTTGCCACCGGTCTGACAGGTCGGGCAATAGTTGGTCTCGTTGTCGGCATAGACGATCCGCTGCACCTTCGTCCCACACCGGGGACAAGGCTGGCCGTATTTGCCATGCACGGCCATCTCCGGTCGGAACGCCGTCACCTTCGTCGGCCAGCCGTCGGCCACCTGTCGGCGGAGGACGTCGGTCCAACGATCCAGTTGCTCGATCGTCGATTCCCGCAATTGGGCGATCTGCTGAGGGAGGAGCTGGCGAGTTCGCATCACCGGCGAGAGCTGGGCCGCCCAGAGAATCTCGTCCGAGAACGAGTTGCCGATCCCGGAGAAGATGCGGGGATCCGTCAGCGCTCGCTTGAGAGTCCGGTTCTCCCTGGTCAGGGCCTCGGAGAATTCTTCCGTTGAAGAATCGAGGGGCTCGACTCCCCCGCGATTCTCCGCCAGCACCGCCTCCTCCCCCCGGAAAACCCAGATCCCGGCCCGGCGCTTGGTGCCTTGCTCGGTGAGGATGAGCGTGCCGCTGTCGAACTCGAAAGAAGCCAGGCCGACCTTCTTGGGGATTGGGGCCTTCTCTCCTTTCCACTGCAGGCGCCCGGCAATCATGAGATGAATAACAACGAAGAGGTCTTCGTTCAGCTCGAAGACGATTCGCTTTCCGATCCGGCGCAATCCCCGTACGACCTTTCCCTCGACTGCGTTGTACGGAGGGTCGTAGGTGCGCAACACCGCTGGGGAGGCGAGACGCAGGCGCTCGAGAGTATGACCGAGCGTCCTTCTCTCCAACGCCTCCAGGTAGACGACGATATCGGGGAGTTCCGGCACGAGGTCAAGCTAACCACTACCTTCGGCTGCCATGCCGACCCTGTCTCGCCAGTGGGTACTGGCTCGCACCCCCGAAGGCATACCGCAGCCTGGCGACTTCACCATGCAGGAAGTTCGGCTGCCGGCGGTGGGCGAAGAGGAGGTCATCGTCGCCAACCGGTTCCTCTCGGTCGACGTCGGGGTGCGCGATCGTCTCTCCCGGAATAGTTACGGTTCGCGCACGCAGGTGGGCGAGGTCATCGACGGCTTCGCCGTCGGCGAGGTTGTCGAATCGAGCCACTCCCGCCTGGGGGTCGGCGATCGGGTCGCGGCCGGCACCGGCTGGCGCACGCACTACCTCTCTGACGGCAAGGGGCTCTTGCGATTGGACCCGGAGATCTTCGCGCCACCCATTCCCGATTCCACCGCGATCGGGGTCCTCGGCGTCTCTGGACTCACCGCCTATTTCGGGCTTCTCAACGTTGCTCGGATATGGCCGGGACAGACGGTGCTGGTGTCCTCGGCGGCAGGAACGGTCGGCGGGACCGCCGGCCAGATCGCTCGCATCAACGGCTGCCGGGTGGTGGGCATTGCCGGCGGCCCCGATCGCTGCCGCTACGTGACCGGCAAGCTGGGATTCGACGAGTGCCTCGACCGCCATGATCCCGATCTTTCGCAGGCGCTCGACCGAGCCTGCCCGGAAGGAGTCGACGTCTACTTCGACAACGTGGGCGGGGAGCTCTTGGATGTAGCTCTACTGGCGATGAACCGCGGCGGCAGGGTGGCCGTGGCCGGCCAGGTCTCCGAGTACAACCTGGATGAACCACGGGGCATCCGAAACGTACGCGAGGTCATCGAACGCCGGATCCGGATCGAGGGTCTGGTGGTGTGGGATTTCCTTTCCGATTTCCGTACGGCCATGTCAGAGATGGCTGGTTGGATAAGAGAGGACAAGCTTCTCTATACCGAAACCTTCAGCAACGGATTCGAGTCCGCGCCGGTGGCCTTCAGCGAGCTATTCACACATGCGGGATTGGGGCGGTCACTGGTTCGCCTCTGACGAGCGACTCCAGCCGGACCCACTGACGCTCGGTCACGTAGAAGAGCGCTATCCCCAGCAGCACGGCCAGCCCGACACTGACAAAACTCGTGTCATACCCGAACTGCTCGATCATCCACCCGATCACCGGCGACGCCCCGAACAACGAAATGTCAAAGAGGGCGGTAAAGATGGCGGTGGTGGTTCCCCGCTCTTCGATCTCGGCTCGGCTCGTGGCCAGGGCCACCACGACGGGGAATGAGATTCCATGGCCCAGTCCGGTAAGGAGCCCGCCGACGACGAGCCCCGCGCTATTCCCTACTAATCCGACTGTCGCCAAGCCGGCGGCATAGAGGACGAGTCCGGGGGCAACCATCCGGGCCGGACCGATTCGATCGGGTATCCAGGCAAAACCCAGTCTCCAGATGATGGCGGCGATGGAGTAAGCGGCGAAGAACGATCCCACCGTGCCCACCCCGGTGGCGGTCACATAAGTGGTGACGAAGACGAAGGCGGCCGTGAACCCGAGAGCGAGGATGAGTGTCACCAGCCAAATGGGACGGAGTGAAGGTCGTCGTAGCAGATCAAAAAAACTGGTAGCCGGCGCGTTGGCAACGCTCTCTTCCAGCAACATGCTGAGCCCGAAGGCGACTAGCGCACATGCCGTTGCGACGAGAAACACGCCGCGATATCCGAAGGTCGAGGCCAGTATCTGATCCCCCAGCACCGGACCGATACCAATCGGGGCCAGACCGGAGATGCCAAAGAGGGCGATTCCCTGCGCTCGGCGAGCCTCTGGCAGGCGGTCGGCGATGTAGGCCCAGAACGCCGTGTAGGTCATGGCCTGGCCGAGTCCTTGCAGGACCCGGGCCGCAACGACCTCTGGGCCAATGTCGTCGACAAACGCGTAGCCAAGAGTGGAGGCGGCGATGACCAGCGTTCCCCAGCGGATCATCCGCCGCCTGCCCTTGCGATCGATAAGCCGACCGATCCAAGGTCGAACCACGATCGACGCCGCACCGGTTACCCCGACAATGGTGCCGATCCGAAGCTCGGTGGCCCCCAGGCTCTGGAGAAAGCCGGGAAAATGGACGAGCAAGCTGTTCGTCAACTCCGCAGCCAATGAGGCCAAGAAGACGAGCGCGAACCATTTCGTGAGGAGGGATTGGCGGACCACCGGTCCCGATTCTACGAACGCGAGAATGCCGTAATGACGAGTGAAAAGGTGGCGCCAGCGGCTGCACCGATCATCCCTCCAAGCACCTGGGACCAACGGCTTCCGCGTTGGTCGCTGTGGCTGGGGAATATCGGCACTAGGCCCGACGATGATGAAGAGGCGCGCCTCCGCAAGGCGTCGATGGTCCTGACGGTTTGTCTGATCGTGGTGCTGGCAACGGTTTGGGTGGTGAGCTACGCCGTCTTGGGCTTGCCCCTCTCAGCAGCAATCCCTCTGACATATCAAGTGGTCTCTTTGGGTGGACTCACCCTCCTCGCCCGGACGAGAAATTTCGAGTTCTTTCGGACGAGTCAGCTGACTCTGATGACGTTGCTTCCGGTTTTGCTCCATTGGAGTCTCGGTGGCTTTGTTGCCTCTGGCGGCGTGATCATCTGGTCGTTGGCCACTCCGCTGATCGCGCTGGTCTACTCGCGGAGACCGCTGGCGTGGTTTCTCTTTTACCTTTTTCTGACCGGGATATCGGGACTCGTCGAGCCGCTCTTGACCCGGGCAGCGATGCCAGCCGCGGCGCGGGATGCCTTTTTCGTAATCAACATTGGTGGAGTTTCCACAGTGGTGTACTTCCTGCTGCGCTACTTCACGCAGGGGCTGGCCTTCGAACGGCAGAAGTCGGAAGCGCTCCTGCTCAACGTCTTGCCGTCAACGATTGCCAGGCGTCTCAAAGCTGGTGAGCGGCCGCTAGCAGACCACTTCGATGATGCAGTGGTCCTCTTCGCCGATTTGGTCGGCTTCACACCCCTGACTGAAAGACTGGCTCCCGACGAAATTGTCGAGTTACTGGACGGGCTATTTTCTCAGTTCGACGACATCGCCGATCGACGGGGGCTGGAAAAGATCAAGACGCTGGGCGATGCCTACATGGTTGTGGGGGGGTTGCCGGAACCCTCCCCGCACGCAGTGGAGGCGGCCGCAGAGATGGCCCTAGAGATGCAGGAGGTCGTTGCGCACTCCCGGGCGCCGAGGGGCGAGGCCCTCCAGCTCCGGATTGGGATCGATGTCGGGCCTGTGGTGGCGGGCGTGATCGGTCGGAGGAAGTTCAGCTACGACCTCTGGGGTGACACCGTTAACACGGCCAGCCGAATGGAGTCACAAGGACTGCCGGGCCAGATTCAGGTCACGCTCCGGGCCTACGAAAAGCTGCGCCACCTTTACGAATTCATGCCTCGCGACCCCCTGGAAGTCAAAGGCAAGGGCACCATCGTTCCCTATCTCTTGGTTCGGCGCCATAGCGCCCCAATTAGCTAATGACCAAGAAATCGAGGGGGGCGCTTCTCGGCAATCGCCTTCAACGCCTCTTGGTGATCGTCGGTCATAAAGGTCACCAGCTCATGAGCGGTGGCGTAATCGAACGACGCTTGCAAGGCCTCCTTGACCAACTGATTCACCGCCGACTTGGTGTATTGGATCGCCAGCGGCGCCCCGGCGGCCAACCGAGCAGCCATCGCCATGGCCTCGGTCATCAACTCGGCGGCCGGCACGACTCGATTGACCAAACCGATCCGTTCGGCTTCGTGGGCCGGCACCGGGTCCCCCGTCAAGAGGTATTGCTTGGCGCGGGCCGGGCCGACCAGGAGCGGCCAGATGGCAGTGCCTCCGTCACCGGCCACGATCCCCACCCGCACATGAGGATCCGCCACGTGAGCACCTTCGGCGATGAAAATCACGTCGCCCAAAAGCGCAATCGTGGCGCCCAGTCCCACCGCCGGGCCGTTGATCGCCACCACCAGGGGGAGTTCGAGGTCGACAAGATCCCAGATCATCTGTTTGGCGTCCCGGCGCAATTCGGCGAGACGCTCGGGGTTGCGAAGGGTCGGGAACCAGGAGAAATCGCCACCGGCGCAGAAGGCCCGTCCCTCGCCGGTAAGAAGAACCGCCCGCGCCTCCCGCTCCTGCCGGAGAAGCCGGAAAAGGGTCGCCAACTCTCGATGTAATCGGTCGTCGACCGCGTTGAGAGGGTCATCGGTCCGAGCAATGGTCGCCACCAGGACTTGATCAGCCCTTTCGATTCGGATCGATTTGAACCCGGCGGTTTCGAGGTCCACTTCTTTACGATAAAGACCGTGACCGAACCGCCGTCCGCTCCTCAGGTTTTGCTGCGTCGGCTGATCGATTACGCCGGCATGTACCCACCCGAGTCACTCACCTTGGAGGATGCGGTCGCCACCTATCTCCGCCATCGGCGTAGTCCTCACGAGTGGATGCTGGGACCGTTTCTATGCCCGAGCGCCCAACTCCACGACCTCGAATGGCTCCTCGGTGGGGAACCCGTTCCGGTCGGTGTGGTCTTCGACCAGCCAGCGGCCGAGGCGGTCGCTTCGATCGCGGTCTCCGATCTCCGTATTCAACAAATCGAAACGACCGATTTGACGGTGGGGCCCATGCTCGGTGAGCTCGATCCTGCTTTCACGGTCTGGCTAGAGGCCGAGCCTCCAGACGTGCTGGCGGTGGCCGGCCGCAACCCCGGTCGCCGGATTGGGGTGAAGATTCGTTGTGGCGGCGCCACACCCGAGAGGTTCCCTACTCCGTCAGCCTTGGCCGAGGCAATGCATGAAACCTTTGTCTGCGGACTGCCGTTCAAGGCAACCGCTGGTCTCCATCACCCCTGGAGACACTTCTCTGAACAGGTCGGCGTTTGGCGTCATGGCTTCCTCAATCTGGCTGCGGCCGCTGCCACCCTGGTCGTGACCAGAGATCGTGGCCGGGTCGAAGAGATGCTCGCCGCTGACGATCCCGGAATGCTGTCCCGCCAGCACCTCCGTCTGGCAGGCCAAGAGTTCCCGATAGCCGATCTCAGGTCGGCCAGGGTGTTCTTCCGCTCGTATGGAAGTTGTTCCTTCGACGAACCGGTTGAGGATCTGGTGGCGATGGGAAGCCTCCGGGCAGTGCGTTGAGCGCTCTGGGTATCTACTCGGTGGGAAGCGGACGCCGGCGGGTAGGAGTCATGGCCGGGGTGGAGATCGCTGTAGCCGCGATGGTCTCGTCGCTCCTCTAAGGAGACTCGCTCATGACGCTCCTCGAGGC
>JBOGEW010000204.1:0-2922 GCA_050742075.1 Acidimicrobiia bacterium | reverse complement strand
CGCTCCAGGTCGGCCGGTGAGACGTCCTCACCGGCCCGCCTGCGGCTGGCGATTCCGGCCTCTAACAGAAGCGCGGCGTCGTATAGGTTCTCGTCTGCACCCGCGACCTCGAGGCCTCTGGCCAATGCCTCTCTGGCGGCTGGTGCGTCCCCGACCCCTTCCAAGGCGGTGGCCTTGACGCGCAGCCCCCTGGCCGCCAGTGTCTGAGCTTGGCTGGGGGACTCGCGTTCGAGGGCTTCAAGAAGCTTGAGAGCCTCCTCGGGCCGGTCGGCCATCGACTGAGCCTCCGCCAGCGCCAAAATCGACTCGCCTTTCCAGGCTGTATCACCTGTGCCCTCCGTTTGTGCCTGCAGGGAGTTCTCGAGAATCCGGATTGCTTCCTCGGCTCGTCCTTGGCCAATTTCGGCGCGGGCCTGCTGGAGGTCGATCAGGGGTAGGTAATGGCTCGAACGCGAAGCCAGATACACCCGACGAGCATCGTCCAAAAACGGTTCGGCTTCTTCGAATCGGCGTTGGCTGATCAGGATCTCTGCAATATTGACCCTGGTCAGCGCGGCGTAAAAAATGTCTCCGGACCTCTGGGCCGTCTGGAGGCTTTCTTCGTACCAGGACACCGCCTCGGCCCAGTTGCCTTCGAGATAGGCGAAGGCTCCCATGTTGTTCATGATGACCGCGCTGCGACCGATGAACCCGAGGTCCTGATAGATCTCTATCGCCTCACGACCGCGACGGGGCTCATCTTTGTCGAGCATGAAGTTGGCCCAGTCGAGGACACCGTAGGCACGAGCCAGGGCCTCGCTTTGACCCGATACGGTTGCCAGTTCAATAGCTGATTTGGCAGCCTTGAGTGCCTTCCCGGGCTCGCCGCTGGCCGCATGGACACTGGCTTCGTACGCGGTAAGCCTGGCCAGGGAACCACTTCTTTCGATATCAGGGTTATGGGCTACTTGACGGCGGCCCAGCGTGATATTGCGTTTCGCCTGCGAAAGGTTGCCGGAGCCCATCCAGGTTTCAGCACGCTTCAGATGAAGATCTGCGGTTCGGTGCGGGCCCAGCGTGTGGACCCGAAGAGCGCGGCTATACGCCTCGCGAGCGTCCTCGTATTGACCGGCCAGATCCTTGACCTCGCCCATTTGGGTCCAAATGTGGGCGAGTTCTGCCGGGTCGACGTCGTCGAGATGGTTCGCGGCGTCGATCGCCTTGCGGTACTGACCGGCGGCCTCGCTGTTGGCATAGGCCTTCTTGGCACGATCGGCCGCGACCCGGGCGTAGTGCCAGACCTTCTCATGGGCACCGGAGAGTGAATAGTGGGTCGCCAGATACTCGGCGACGGCATCGGTGTCGTCGCCGGCCATCCGCTCGATGACGTTTCCGGCGCGGGCGTGAAGTTCTCGGCGCTTTCGGTACGAAAGCCCTTCATAGGCGACGTCGTGAACGACCACGTGTCGAAACTGCATCCGACCATCGGGGTTGATTTCGATAAACGGTGCTAGCTCAAGTTCAGTGGCGGCGTCGATGTGGACGCCGTCGGGGGCGAGGAACTCATCGAGCACTGGGCGTCGGAAGCTGCGACCGAGAACCGACGAATAACGTAACAGTTGGCGGGGGAGCGGGGCAAGCGTGTCGATCTCCTTGGAGACGACCTCGTCGAGGGAGTCCGGAAGACGATCGGCGCTGCCGGTGTCCCGAATGACCCGAAGCATCTCGGCTAGGAAAAGCGGGTTGCCATCGGCGCGGGCCACGACATTGTCGAGTTCGTGAGGACGTAGCGGTGCGGCGGAGGTTGCTTGAATGGCGATCTTCCGGACCGCCTCGACACCGAGAGAGGGCAAGACAATCTCCTGGCCGAGCGGTTCGAACCCACCTCGGTCCTGGTTGGAGGTAACTATCACCGTCCATGGCTTTGTTTCCGCTGCGGTCCCGATCCTCTTCAAGATGCCAATCGAAGCCTCGTCCAGCCACTGACCATCTTCGGCGATTGCGATGAAGGGACCCTGGTTGACGCGTTCGATCAACTCGATGACAGCGTCGGCGGTTCGCTCCGGTCGAAATCGGGGATCGATGGCCCTTGACGAGGCGGTTTCGGGAGCTTCGATGTGCATGGCATCGCCGAGCAGGGGAAGCGCATCGAGGAGAACGGGGGCGATGCCCCCAACCCGCGACCGGAGACGTTCTGCCATCTCCGCCTGCGACGAGCGTTCGATCCCCATCATCCGCCGCAGCGGATCGCGCAGCGCCCAGTACGCGTTTTCACGGCCATTCGGCTCGGCCTGGATCATCAGGGTCGCCAGCCCAGGACAGCGCTCGATGACCTCGGCGATGAGACGGCTCTTTCCGACTCCGGTGGCGCCGCTGAGAGTCATGATTCCGCCGCGGCCGACCGCCGCGCAGGTGGTGACGATGCCGACCAGCATTTGTAGCTCCGCCTCGCGCCCGTAAAACGGCAGCTCGTGTTCGAGTTCCGGCGGCCTTACTCCGGTTTCCTCGTGCACGGAGTAAGCCGAGACGGGCTGCTCCTTCCCCTTGACCTTGAAGGGCTCCAACGGTTCCGTTCGAAAGAGGCTGGAGGAGCGATCAAGCACCGCGGGGGTGCTGTAGATCATGTTCGGTCCAGCCGCGGCCATCAATCGCGCCGAGAGGTTGACTGAGTCGCCCATGATGGTGTAGGTGCGGCGGAAGGGCGCCCCCACGCTCCCGGAGAAGACGTGGCCTCGATTCAGCCCGATCCGCAGCGGGAGGTTGAGGTCGGTCTCGATGATTTGGCGGGCGACTCTGAGCAGGCGCCCCTCGTCGTCGTGCTGGCTGCTAGGGACGCCGGCTACCAGAATGATCTTTCCTCCATCGGAGTCGATGTCCGAGGCAAGGAAAGTCACACTCTCCTTATCCGCCGCTTCCTGCACGGCGTTGACCAGGTGTTCCAGC
>JBOGEW010000203.1:0-5991 GCA_050742075.1 Acidimicrobiia bacterium | reverse complement strand
GAGGATGAGTTCGGGGTGAAGATCCCCGACGACGAAGCCGAGCACATCCACACAGTTGGCGAAGCCATCGACCTGGTTCATCAGAAGCTCAATACCTAACGCATGCGACGACGAGTAGTCGTCACCGGGATGGGGGTCGTCACCCCGGTTGGTAACGACCTCGATACCTTCTGGCAGGCCCTCGTTTCCGGCCGGTCCGGGGTCGGGCCGATCACCCACTTCGATACCACCGGCTATCGCACCCGCATCGCCGCCGAGGTCAAGAATTTCGATCCCGCCGACCACTTCGACAAGCGCGAGATCCGCCGCATCGACCCTTTCTCACAGTTCTTCCTCGTGGCCGGGCGCCAGGCCCTGGCCCAGGCCAAGATCGCCTTTGGACCGGACGACCCTGACAACGAACGGGCCGGGGTGATGGTGGGTGCCGGATTTGGTGGAATGGGTGCCTTCATCGACGAGGTGGCCTTGATGCTGGATCGAGGGCCGGATCGGGTCAGCCCTACCGGGATCCCCAAGATCATCGCCAACATCGCTGCGGGTTTGGCCTCGATCGAAAATAACCTGCTCGGGCCCGTGAGCTGCGTGGTCACCGCCTGCTCGGCATCGGCCAATGCGATCGGTGACGCCGCCGAGCTGATCCGGCGAGGAGCAGCCGACGTCATGCTGGCCGGAGGATCGGAAGCCGCCATCACCACCTACGGTGTGGCCGGGTTCAACCAGTCGCGGGCGCTGTCGGTTCGCAACGACCATCCCACCCGCGCCTCACGGCCCTTCGATGCCGATCGTGACGGGTTCGTGATGGGAGAGGGCGGTGGGGCCCTGGTACTGGAGGCTCGGGACCGAGCCGTGGCCCGGGGGGTCGAAATCATCGGTGAGATCGTCGGCTACGGGATGTCGGCGGATGCTTATCACATCACTTTGCCGCGGCCGGGCGGGACCGGAGCGGCGCGGGCAATGCAGGCGGCGATGGCCGATGCCGCCCTGACGCCAGCGGACATCTCCTATATCAACGCCCACGGGACTTCGACCGAGGCCAACGATGCCACCGAAACCGCCGCCATCAAGATCGCCCTCGGCGAGGATGCCTACCGGGTGCCGGTTTCATCTACCAAGTCGATGACGGGCCACATCCTCGGGGGGGCGGGGGCAGTGGAGGCGATCGTCTCGCTGCTGGCGCTGAACGAGGGAATCCTTCCCCCCACGATCAACCAGGAGACGCCGGATCCGGAATGCGACCTGGACTATGTCGCCAACGAGGCCCGCCGCTTCGCGGGCGACCATGCGATGTCGAACTCCTTTGGATTCGGCGGTCACAACGTCGCTCTGGTCCTCGCTTCGGCCCGGCTGGCGGAGGCGGACTCCGCTTAGTCCGCTTGCTGGTCACGCTCCTGGCGGTACTCGGCGATGGAACGAGCCGTCAGCGCCAGCACCACCAGGAGCCCGGCGCCGGCGACGATGAACGCAGCGACGCCGATCAACCCCGCGGTCAAAGGGCATCCGGGAGCAGGGGCCGGCTGTTCCGCTCGGCAGGAGACATTGGTGATCACAAAGCCCATCCATCCGACCAGGGCGCCGAGCACCACACTGGGAATGACCAGGTACGGGTTGGGCTTCACGAATCCTTGCCGAGCGCCCGCCTGATCTCCTCGGGGGCCAGCTCGGGAGGAATCATCAATCGCGAGCCCCGCTCGAAGAGGGGACGGACGGCCAGGCGGACCTCAGAGGAGGCCGCCAGATAGGTGGCCACGCTCATCAGAGCGAGCCACAACCAGCGTCCCGGCGGTGGGATCCAAATCGCCCCCAGGGCCAATAACGGGGGGCCGGCCCGGGCGAGGAGGAGTGCGCCGGGGAGGCGTCGCGCGTACACGAAAAGAGCGAGCCAAGATGCCGCCGTCAGGGCGCCGAGCAGGCCCGGTGGTTTTGCCAAGGTCACAAGCCCGGTGATTCCGGGCGAAGCCAGCAGGATGATTTCCAGCCCCACCGCCTTGCTGGGAACCGGCGCTGCGGTGGCACGGCTTCTAACCCACCCCCCCAGGCTCGGATCGGCCAGCACGAAGGAGGTCACCCCGAGCATCGCTACCCCGCCGTACCAGGGGACCGATCGTCGATGGAGCAACGCCACGACTGCCTCGACGGCGGCGGCGGCAACTAGCAGTCGGTAACCGAGGCGGCTGCTTTCGATGAGGACTGCCACCACCGCCACGGTCACGACCACCAGGAGTGACGCAGCGATGACCAGGGCCGTATCGCGGTGCCAGGGCGCCGGTTCGGCCAGGAGCACCCATGACCAGACGACGGCCGAGGCGATAGTGATCCCCGCCCCCCACCAATGTCGACCGGTCATCTAGGTTCTGCGGGCTATAACCGTTGTTGTACGACGGTTGCAACCCTGGGTTCGCATAAATGTGAGCTTCGCAGAAAAAATTCTCCACGCCGACATGGATGCGTTCTTCGTCGAGGTCGAGCGGAGGCGCCAGCCATCGCTTCGTGGGCGGCCGGTGGTGGTCGGTGGTGCCGGAAGACGCGGGGTGGTGGCGGCGGCAAGCTACGAGGCCCGAGTCTTCGGAATCCATTCGGCGATGCCGATGTCACGGGCGCGGTCGGCCTGCCCTGATCTGGTGATCGTCCCGCCCGACCACGCCCATTACTCCGACGTTTCCGCCGAAGTTTTCGCCATCTTTTCGAGCTTCACCCCGGAGGTAGAAGGTCTATCGGTCGATGAGGCCTTCCTCGATATCTCGGGATTGCGCCGTCACTATTCCGGTCCGGCGGAGGTCGGGAAGGCCCTGAGAGATTTGATCTGCCAGCAGCTCGCTCTTCCAGTCTCGGTCGGAATCGCTGGCAGCAAGCTGGTCGCCAAGCTTGCGTCTGAGGCGGCCAAGCCAGATGGTCTCCGCCTCGTCCCTGTCCCGGAAACTCTGACCTTCCTTCACCCACTCCCCGTGCGGGCGATCTCGGGCGTGGGAGAGGCCACCCACGCCGCTCTGGAGGCCCTGGGAGTGGCAACGGTGGGGGATCTGGCCGAAATCAACCCGGAACTGCTCGCCCGCCGGCTGGGGCAGGCAGCGGGGATGCAACTGACGGCTCTCGCCCGCGGCCACGACGACCGGCCGGTGGTTTCCGACCGCCAGACGAAGTCGATGTCGGTTTCAGAGACCTACGAATACGACCTCCGAAGCCCCGCCCAGATCGACACCGAGCTGTTACGGCTCTGCGACCGGCTTGGTTCCCGTCTCCGACGCGCCAATTTCAGCGGACATACGGTCTCGCTCACGGTCCGCTATTCGAACTTCGAAACCGTCGTTCGACAGAACACCCCGAGCACGGCCGTGTCGAGCGCCCATGATCTCTTCGCCGCCGCCCGTGATCTGCGTTCACAGTTCGATTGGAGCCGACCGGTCCGCCTGCTCGGAGTCGGCCTGGCCCGCCTCGAGGGAGCCCGTGATTTCGGTCAAATGAGGACCGATGTCGATCCTCGCTGGGATGAGATCAGCGGTGCCATCGCCAACGTGCGCGAGCGCTTCGGCGCGGATTCAGTCGGTCCGGCGCGGCTTGTGATTCGCGAGGACGGTTCACCGTGAAAAGCGTTCTCTCAACCCGGGTCAAATTGAATCCCGAGTTCGTATACTGGCGTCAGTCGCCTCGGATGAAAGAAACAGGAGTCAGAGGTCATGCCGCTGAGTGACCGGGAGCAAAAGATCCTGGCGGAGATCGAGCGTCACTTCCACGCGGAAGATCCAAATCTGGTGCGTGCCGTTCGCCGCATCGATCGCAGTGGCAACAACGGCAATCGATGGGCGACCGTAGGTGTCGTCGTCGGATTGGCTCTCGTCGCCGTCGCGTTCAGTCGCAACACGATCGCCGCGATGGCAGGTTTCGTACTCGTCGTGTGGAGCGCCAACTACCTCGTGCAGAAGTTTCTCACGCGTCAAACGGGTCGCGAATCAGAGACCGAAGAAAACGAAAACACAATTCGCAATAAAGGTCGCCGCCGCTTCAGACGCGATTGATCGACGCCGCTACAGTGGCGCACCCGCCGATCACACATCATCAACGAGGGGTAGTCGGCGGGTAGATATTTTGGAGGGATACCGATCGCGATGCCGCTTCCGACTCTCATATCGAGACGCGTGCGATTCGGTTCTTTGTTGGCCGCTGGCCAGTTGGGAGGAGAGGATCGTTGCAGCAGGCTTTTACGGCGGAGCAGACGTGCAGGCTGACCAACTGCACACCCCATCAGTTGCGCTACTGGGACCGGATGTCGCTCGTGAAGCCGAGCGTCCAACAGACAGGGGGCAGGCCGGGAGTCCGGCGTCTCTATTCGTTTCGTGACCTAGTTGCTCTCCGCGTGGTGCACTCGCTGATCGTCAACGGGATGTCGCTGCAGCGGGTGCGACGGGCTTGGGACTACCTCCGCCGTCACGGCGACATGGAGATGCACATGAGCCAGATGAAGTTGATCTCCGAAGGCAAATCGCTCTACGAGATCAGCGCCCAGGACGGGCTGGTGCTCGATGCGCTTAGAGAAGGTCAGCTGGCCTTCTTCGCCGAACTCGATCAGATCACCCGAGAGGTGACCGAGGACGTAACCCGTTTTGAGCTCGACCGCGACCAGTTCTTGCAGATGCTGCGCCGGGTCGAGGACGACATCAACGAGGAGCGGCAGGCCGCAGGCGACCGGTAGAAGCCAGCCGGGGGCGGGAGAAGCCGCCGAAGAGGCTGGCTGGCTGCAGCCACGTCAGCCACCATCGCCAGCGGGGATACTGACGCCGCACCGAATGCTCCGCCAGCTCCAGGGCGGCGCGGCCATCGGCAATCGAGCGGTTGCCGAAGAGATAAGCCGTTAACCGCTCGGCCAGTGGCCTCAACCCCGGCCGTCCGCGGTCGAGGGCGGCGGCAATCTCCGCCGGAGTTTGTGACAGCGGCGGTCGATGACCGAGATCGGCGAGACGGTCCACCAGTTCCGCCCAACCGGCGCCGACATCGCCCTCCTCGAGCCGGCGGAGGCGGGCCTTCCGGCGGACAAGCTTGGCTGCGGGTATCAGCAACAGCACAGCCAGCGGTATCTGCCACCAAACCCAGCTCGCGCCAGTGCCCGAATCGGCTGCCCCTTGGCCCAGTGTGGGGTCGCCTGCCTCTTCGAGGAACCGGCTGTCGATCCCAGCGAGTGACCCGGGCAAATTGAGGGGACCCTGACTGGGATCGGCTGGGGCCGGCAGATACTCGGAGGGGCTAAACCCAAGCGGAGCGGCAGTGGCGGGATTGCTGCCGTCAGAGCGCGGGGTGGGGTCGAAGCGGACCCACCCCTGATCCTCGAAAAAGAGTTCGACCCAAACATGGCCATTGCGAGCGCGGACGACAATGACCTCGCTGCCGTCGGACTGCGTTTGGATCTCTCCGGGGGAGAAGCCAAAGACGAGCCGGGCCGGAATTCCCAGCGAACGAGCCATCACCCCCATGGCCGCGGCAAACTGCTGGCAGTAACCGCGGCGATAGTTGGTGCTCTCGGGCTCGAGAATCCATTCCTCCAGATCGAGCGTTGTGTGACCGGTTGACACCGTGGCGTCGTGAACAAAGCCACCTGTGTTGCGGAAGAACTCCTCCAGGACGAGGCCCTTCTCGAACGTGGTACTGGTTTGTGCGGTTATTTGCCGGGCGAGAGCGCGGAGCACGTCGGAGAAGTCATCGGGGAGATCGGTGTACAGACTGGTCAGGCGAGGGGAGGGTGGGTTCGAGGAGATCTCGACCGGGAGCAGGTTGAAGAGGCCTTGTTCCTGGGCGTTCTGAAACATGGGGGATAGAGCGTCGCCTTCCGTCGCCAGCACCGCCAGATTGGGGACCGGGATTTCCGAGATCACCCGGTACTCGAGTCCCTCCTTGGTGCGGGCGTCGAACTTGATCGATCCGTCCTCGCGACTGCTATGGCTGGCCAAAAGCAAAGGATCGTCGGTCTGGAGGCTACGGGGGGAATAGAGGATCGGTATATAGGCC
>JBOGEW010000202.1:0-2073 GCA_050742075.1 Acidimicrobiia bacterium | reverse complement strand
GTGTTCTTGTAGAGCTGGTTGAGGACGACCTGGGGAACGGCGTCCTTCTTCAGCTCGATCACCAGGCGGATGCCACGCCGGTTGTCGGACTCGTTGCGGACATCGGCAACTCCGGAGAGCCTCTTCTCGTCAACCAGGATCCGGATCTTCTCCATCACTCGCTCGATCGACACCTGATACGGCATCTGGGTGACGATGAGGGCCGTCCGCCCCTTGCGGACTTCCTGTGGTTCGGCCACCGCCCGCATTCGTACCGAGCCCCGCCCCGAAGCCAGATACTCCCTGATTCCGGTGCTGCCGACTAGATACCCGCCGGTGGGGAAATCCGGCCCTTTGACGAACCGCATCAGCTCTTCTGAGTCAGCGTCGGGGTTGTCGATCAAATGCAGACAGGCATCGATCATTTCGCCCAGATTGTGCGGAGGAATATTGGTGGCCATCCCCACTGCGATGCCCTGGCTGCCATTAACCATGAGGTTGGGAAAGCGGGCGGGGAGGACCGTCGGCTCCTCCGATTCCCCCGAGTAGTTTTCCTCGAAATCGACCGTGGACTCGCCGATCCCCTCCAGGAGTCGGATTGAGAGGTGGGTGAGCCGGCACTCGGTGTAACGATCGGCGCCGGGAGGATCGTCGATCGTTCCGAAGTTGCCCTGCGGATCGATGAGCTGATGCCGCATCGAGAAGTCCTGGCCCATTCGGACCAAGGCGTCATAGATGGCCTGATTGCCGTGGGGGTGGTAGTTCCCCATCACCTCTCCGACCACTTTGGCGCATTTGCGATGCGGAGTCGTCGGCCCGATGTTGTTTTCGAACATCGAGTAGATGATTCGCCTCTGTACCGGCTTCAAACCGTCGCGCACGTCCGGCAGAGCGCGAGAGACGATGACCGACATGGCGTAATCGACGAATGACTGCTCCAACTCGGTGTTGATGTCGATGGCCCCGAGGCCCGAGCCGTTGCCGTTAGTAGAAATGCGGTCAGCCATTACTCAAATGTCGAGAAAGCGAACGTCCTTGGCGTTCTGCTGGATGAACAATTTGCGCTGGGCAACATCGTCGCCCATCAGGATCGAGAAGAGCTCGTCGGCCGCCAGAGCATCCTCGACGTCCACGCGCAGGAGGGTGCGGGTCTCGGGATCCATGGTTGTGACCCGGAGCTCTTCGGCATCCATTTCGCCCAGGCCCTTGAAACGGGAGGCCTTGACCTTGGGATGCTCTTGGCGGAAAGCAGCCAAGGCGTCGTCGTCTTTGAGGTAGTGGACCTTGGAACCAACCTTCACCCGATAGAGAGGCGGCTGGGCGATATAGACGTAGCCCGCCTCGATCAAGCCGCGCATGTGGCGGAAGAGGAAAGTCAGAAGGAGAGTACGAATGTGAGACCCATCGACATCGGCGTCGGCGAGGATGATCACCTTGTGATATCGGGCCCTGGCGAGGTCGAACTCGTCGCCGATGCCGGTCCCGACGGCGGTGATGAGATCGATGATCTCCGTGTTCTGGAGAGCCTTGGCCAGGCGGGCCTTCTCCACGTTGAGGATCTTGCCGCGAATGGGCAAGACCGCCTGGGTGTGGGAATTGCGGCCCTGCTTGGCTGGTCCGGCGGCCGACTTTCCCTCGACGATGAAGAGCTCTGCCTCGTCGGGGTTGCGAGTCGAGCAATCAGCCAGCTTGTCCGGAAGCCCACCAGATTCGAGTCCGGACTTCCGACGGGTGACGTCGCGGGCCTTTCGAGCAGCCTCGCGCGCCTTGGCGGCGGTGATGCACTTCTCGACGATCCGCCGTGCCTCGGACGAGTAGCGCTCGAGCCATTCCGGCAGGTGTCGATTCAAGATCTTCTCGACGTAGGAGCGGATCTCGGTATTGCCGAGCTTGGTCTTGGTCTGGCCCTCGAACTGGGGGACCTTCACCCGCACCGAGAGGATGGCGGTCAGACCCTCGCGGATGTCCTCGCCGGTGAGGTTCTCGTCCTTCTCTTTCAATAAGCCCTTGGCCCGGGCGAAGGCGTTCATGGCGTTGGTTAGAGCCTTGCGAAAACCTTCCTCATGAGTACCGCCCTCATGGGTGTTGATGTTG
>JBOGEW010000201.1:0-3722 GCA_050742075.1 Acidimicrobiia bacterium | reverse complement strand
CCTTGAAGCGGCGCAGCGAGCCGATCACGCCGTCGAACACCACGACCCCGTCCCGCAAGAGCCGGGCCTTGGAGTTGCGGACGATCTCACCTTCGGTGACGTAGCAACCCGCAACCGTTCCCATCCGCGGAACTTTGAAGAGAGCGCGGACTTCGGCACTCCCCAACACCACCTCGACTTCATCGGGGGCAAGCCGTCCTACCAGCATCGCTTCCATGTCTTCGAGCAGTTCGTAGATGATGCCGTAGGTGCGGATCTCGATCGCTTTTTCCTCGGCCAGGCGCCGGGTCTTGCCGTCCGGGCGAACGTTGAAGCCGATGATGACTGCCTCGGTGACCTCAGCAAGTTTGACATCGTTCTCATTGATACCACCGATTGCTCCATGCATGATCTCGATGCGGCCGCCCTCTCGAGTGATCTTCGCCAGTGATTCGCGCAGCGCCTCGAGGGAACCGTGCGCATCGACTTTGAGAATCACCCGTAGCTCCGCTTCGTCGGCCCGCAGCTGTTCCAGCAAGTTGGCGAGTCGCTCCCGGGCAGTGGTGGGCGTGTTCAACGTTGCATCGCGGTCGACGTCGGCGCGTTGCTGAGCCTTCGAACGCGCCTCCCTTTCGTTAGCCAGCACTTCGAACGAATCGCCGGCCGTAGGGATCTCGTCCCACCCCATGATCAGAACCGGCGTCGAGGGATCTGCCTCCTTCTGGCGATTGCCGCTCCAATCGAGCATTGCCCGCACCCGCCCCGCCGTCGACCCCGCAACGAAAGAGTCGCCGGTGTGAAGGGTTCCTCGCTGGACGATCACCGTCGCCGTCGGACCCATTCCCGGGTCGAGCTGTGACTCGATCACGACGCCAGAGGCAGCAGGCTTCGGATTGGCGCGGAAGTTCTCCAGCTGGGCGATGAGATCGATCAATTCGAGGAGATGATCAACCCCCTGCCCGGTGACGGCCGAGACCTCGACTACCGGAACATCGCCGCCGAGGTCCTCTGTGATCACCTCGTATTCGGTGAGCATGGTTCGTACGCGCATCGGGTCGGCTTCGGGAAGATCGACCTTGTTGACGGCGACGATCATCTTGACCCCGGCCGCACGGGTGTGGCTGATCGCCTCGATGGTTTGCGGCATGACGCCATCGTTGGCGGCCACGACCAAGACGACGATGTCGGTGATCTCCGCCCCACGGGCACGAAGGGCGGTAAAGGCCTCATGGCCCGGCGTGTCGATGAAAGTGATCAGCCGGTCACCTACCTGAACCTGATAGGCGCCGATGTGCTGGGTGATACCCCCCTGCTCGCCGGCGACGACGTTGCTCTGGCGAATCCTGTCGAGCAGCGTGGTCTTCCCGTGGTCGACATGGCCCATGATCGTGACGACTGGCGGCCGGTGAGCAAGGTCTGAGTCCGAGTCTTCGAATGTAGGACGGGGCGTTACCTTGGGGGCGGGTGGGGGCGGGGCCTCCATCTCGACGATGGCGGAGAACTGTTCGGCGACCGACTCGAGGTGCTCTGACGGCATGGGCGCCCCGGCTCCGATGAGGACTCCTCGACTCATGAGAGCTCTCACCACCTCGGCGGGAGATTCGCCCAACGCCTCGGCCACCTGGGCCACAGAGGCGTTGGCCGGGACGGTTACCAATCGAATCTCGCGCGGCGGCTCCTCGGGCTCGGGCTCTGGTTGGGGCGCGGGTTCCGGCTCGGGCTCTACCGCAGGAGCCTTAGCCTCGCCGATTGCCAGGCGAACGAGGTCGGCGTCCGTTTCTTCGATACTCGACGATGCGGTTTTGGCCTCGATTCCCAGCTCATGCGCATGGTCGAGGACCTCCTTGGACTCGAGGCCCAGCTCGCGGGCGAGCTCGTAGATACGGAGCTTCGCCACCTACTGGACCCTCTCGGCTGCCTCTGTGTCCTCGGCTGGCTCGGCCGCGACCTCAGGCTCGTCGGCTGCCTCCGTGTCCTCGGCGGGCTCGGCCGCGACCTCAGGCTCTTCGGCTGCATCTGTGTTTGGCTCCACTTCCGCATCGGAAGGCTCTGCTGCCGCCCTCTCGGTGGGGGCCGCCGGGGCCTCTGCGTCCGTCTCGGTTACTGCTGCGGGCTCCGCAGTTGGCCCGGCCTCCTCGACCGGCTGCCCATCGCCGACTGGCACCGGCTCCTCCACCTGCGGCCGGTCGGAGCGGATGTCGACTTTGTATCCAGACAGACGGGCGGCGAGGCGTGCGTTCTGACCTTCCTTGCCGATGGCCAGGGAAAGCTGGTGGTCGCTGACGATTACTTCAGCCACCTTGGCTTCATCGTCGACTTTCACTTCTTTGACCTTTGCCGGCCCCAGCGCCTCGGCGATGAACTGGCTGGTGTTCTCCCGCCACTGCACGACATCGACCTTCTCCCCTCGCAGCTCGTTCACCACCTGGCGTACCCTGGACCCACGGGCACCGACACACGCTCCCTTCGGGTCAACGTTGGAGTCATGGGAAATCACCGCAATCTTGGTGCGATGGCCGGGCTCGCGGGCGATAGCCACTATTTCCACGGTGCCATCCGCCAGCTCGGGCACCTCGAGCTCGAGGAGCCGCCGGACCAGGTCCGGGTGGCTCCGGCTGACCACGATCTGGGGGCCTTTGGTCTCGTTGCGAACCTCAAGGATCAGCGCTTTGACCCGATTGCCGCGATCAAGCCGCTCATAGGGAATTCGCTCCGACCCGGGGAGGATTGCCTCAGCGTCGCCCAGGTCGAGAATCGTGAAGCGACCATCGACCTGCTGGACGATGGCAGTCACGAGGTCACCCTCCCGCCCGGCGTAGACATCGAAGACCTGTTCGCGCTTGGCATCGCGCAGCTTCTGCTGGATCACCTGCTTGGCAGTCTGCGCCGCAATTCGGCCGAAGTCGCCAGGGGTGTCTTCCCATTCCCGGGTCACGTTGCCGTCGTCGTCGAGCTCCTGGGCATAGACGGTGATGTCACCGTCGTCGGGGTCGATGGTGACCCGCGCCTCCTCAGCCGCCCCGGGACTGCGCTTGTATGCGGAGACGAGGGCGTTGGCAATGGCATCGAGAATCGTGTCGACCGAGACGCCGCGTTCGCGGGCGAGCAGATCCAAAGCTTCTAGGACTTGGGCGTCAATTTTCATGACGAGCTCCTCGGCTTCTGCCCCGGCTTGGGGGGCTTTTCCCAAGTGAACACCGTTCGGGCGGAAACGACGTCAGAAAGGGCGATCGATTCCGGACCCTGGTCGGTGGTGACGATGAGTTCGGTCTCGCCGGAACCGGTCAGTACCCCGCGCCGCGTGCTGCCCTCGGTCTTGACCACAACTTCCCGACCGAGAGACTTCTCGAAATGGCGAGGACGGGTCAGCTTGCGCTCGAGCCCCGGTGAGGTCACCTCGAGTTGATAAGGGCCCTCCAGGTCGGTGGGCTCCCCGAGATTGTCGAGCAAGCGTGAGAGGCTCCGGGAAACCTCGGCGATCCGGTCAAGATCGACCTCTTCGGTCTCAGAGTCGATCACTACCCGCAGGGTTCGGGCGCGCCCGCGACCGACCAGCTCGAGATCATCGAGCTCGATCCGCTCGGCGGCCAAATACGGCTCCACCGCATCCCAAACTGCCCGCAGCTCCTGGCTTTCCATCACCCGCACGAAGTTCCTCTCACACAAGAAAAAGGTGGGCAGGGCGCCCACCTCTTCTGAAAGCGTCCTTAACTTTGCTTCGGAATCATAACGCCCGGTAGGTC
>JBOGEW010000200.1:0-1869 GCA_050742075.1 Acidimicrobiia bacterium | reverse complement strand
GAAGAACCTCGATCGGCTGGAAGCTGAGGGTCTCGTAGAAACTTGGCTGACCGAACACTCCGTCGACGAGGCCTGGGAGCTCGCCGCACCGCTGGTGGCGGCGGGCTGGAACGTCGGGCTCCTTGAGGAACTCATTTCGGATATTGACCCGGCGTTGGCTTCTCGTTGGGTGCGTTTCGTCGCATTGAGAACGAACGCCGGTGATCTCATTCGCGAGATCGGTATCGGTGCCAGCCGGATTTCGGAGTTGGTCCGGGTCGTCAAGCACTACTCGTTCCTCGACCAGGCACCCATCCAGGAGGTCCTGGTCACCGACGGAATCGACGACACCCTGATCCTGTTGAGGCACAAGCTGAAGAGCGTTGAAGTCGTGCGGGACTACGACGCCGATCTGGCGAAGGTGGAAGCTTCCGGCCGTGACTTGAACCAGGTTTGGACGAATTTGATCGACAACGCCGCAGACGCGATGGACGGCGGGGGCACCCTGAGGATCGCCGTCAGTAATCAAGGTGGAACGGTGGTCGTCGCTGTATCGGATACCGGCTCAGGGATCGCCCCCGAGGTCGTGGAGCGGCTGTTCGATCCTTTCTTCACCACCAAAGAGCCCGGGAAAGGAACTGGGCTGGGCCTGCACACCGTCCACACGATCCTCACCCGGGCAGGGGGGAGGATTTCGGTCGACAGCAACGGGTCGGGTACGACCTTCACCGTCACCCTCCCCGCCGTCCGTTTGCAAACCTAATGCTATAGGCTGCGGAAACCGCCCCCCATAGCATTAGGTTTCGAGTTGGAGGACGGCTTAGGGCCGGCGGAAATCGCCCTCGACCCGGGCCACGTGCACATCCCCGGGCATCGATTCGAGGACACCGTCGGCTACGCTGCCGAGGAGAATCATCCGGGTGGCCCCCGCGCCCCGGTTGGCCACCACCACCAAGTCGACCCCTCGCCGTCGCACCACCTCGTTGATGGCGGTGGGCGGAGCTCCGTCGACCACCAACGGTTTTACCCGGCCAGGCCAGCGGGCAGCAAACTCTTCCATCCGCTCCGTGGCCAGCTTCAGGCGGGTTGACCTCGCTGCCACCACCTCGACATCGAAGAGGCCGGCCTCCGAAAGGGCCGGGTCCCAGCGATCGGGCAACGAGAAGACCGCCGTCAGTTCGGCATCCGGATACCACTTGAGTGCTGCTTCGACGGCGGTCTCCGAATGCTTCGAGAAGTCCACCGCCGCCATTACTTTTCGATAGGGCATACGGGGCTGGCGTCGAACGACCAGTACATCCCCGGTCGACATGATCGACACCCGGCGGGCAATCGGTCCGCAACGCTCGACGTCCACGGCCGAGGTGCCTACAACCACCATCGACGCCTTCTTGGCCTCCCGCACCAGCTCCCAACCGATGGAGCCTCGCAGAGCCTGATGCGTCACCGGAACGGAGGCCCGGCTCCGAAGCCAGTCGCCGACGTCAACGAGGTTCTTCTGGTACCGCTGGAACAACAACCGACCCAATCCATCGTCGAGAAATGCTTCGCTCGATGACTCATTGATGCTCACCAGGTGAAGAGGAAGACCGTGGGCTTCGGCAACCAGGCGCGCCCGCTCGGCCACCCGCCGACCGATCGGTGTCAAGTCGATCCCGGCCACGACCCGATCGATCAAAGATTGTCCCTCCACGGGCCTGGGACTCTAGGAGCGTCAATCGCGGCCGCGAGCCGCCGAAAATACTCGACGCGCCCGATCGCCACTGCTCCCAACGACGCGAGGTGGTCGGTGACCCATTGCACATCGAGGAGCGATGAAGGCTGGGAAGCCAGCACCTCGACCAGCGAGACGAGCGCCACCTTCGAGGCGTCTCGCTCGCGGCTAAACAT
>JBOGEW010000199.1:0-3337 GCA_050742075.1 Acidimicrobiia bacterium | reverse complement strand
CGGTTGGGCGTTCCCGCCACCGAGCTCCTGGCCGGCATGGGCCCGGCGCAGCTGGGGCGCAAGGTGCAGCCAATCGAAGTCGCCCGGGTGATCGCCTTTCTCTTATCCGACGATGCGCTGATCATCCGCGGCCAGGCGATCAATGTCGATGGAGGAGACACGCCCTACTGATGAAGAGCCTTTGGATCGCCGCCGAGGCCGGATCGTCTCAGCTCGAGCAATGTGTTTACGGCTCACGTCTGTTGGGATCCGAATCAGCTCTGGTTCTTCATGGCGGGGGCAACACCTCGGTCAAAGGGCGGTATCTCGACATAACCGGGATAGAGATCGACGCTCTCTACGTGAAGGGCTCGGGCTGGGACCTGGGCACGATTGAAGCGGCCGGATTCACGCCTCTCCGCATGAGCAGACTCGGTGAGCTTCTCGAACTCGAAGCCATCTCCGACCAGGAGATGATGCGCGAGTTGTCCGCCGCTCGCCTGGACCCGGGAGCACCGCAGCCATCAGTCGAAAGCCTGCTCCACGCCTTCCTTCCCTATCCAGCAGTGCAGCATTCCCACGCCGATGTGATCGTCACGCTGACCAATGTGACCGATGGTGAGGCCGGGGTTCGTAAGGCCTTCGGCGATGCCGTGGTGGTTGTCCCCTACGTCATGCCCGGATTCGACCTCGCCCGCCTGGTTCGAAAGATGTGGCCGCCAGATACTTCGGCGACCGGAATGGTCCTTCTGAATCATGGGCTCTTCACCTTCGGCGAAACCACCCGCGAGGCATACGAACGGCACATCGAGTTGATCACCCGAGCTGAGCAATACCTGGGCCCGTCCTCAAGTGGACCTCCAAGCTCACTGCCGCCATCCAACCCGGTCGAACTGGCTGAGCTTCGCCAGACAATCTCAGAAGTGGCTGGCGAGCCGATGATTGTCCGCCGGCACTCCGATTCTGACGTCGCCCGATTCGTCTCGCGACCCGACCTCGAATCTCTCGCCAGCCGCGGTCCCCTCACTCCCGACCATGTGATCCGAACCAAACGAGTGCCATTGATCGGGCGGAATGTCGGGCAGTTTGCTAAGGACTACTCCGCGTACTTCGCGGCCAACCAGAAACGAACCGGACGCGACCTGCAAATGCTTGATCCCGCTCCCCGAGTGGTGCTCGATCGGGAATGGGGCATGCTCGCCGCCGGCCGGTCGATCGCCGAAGCCGACATCGCCGCCGATATCTATCACCACACGATCCCGGTGCTGGAGCGAGCCGAGGATCAGCTCGGTGGATACCGGGCGCTCTCTCCCGGAGACCTCTTTGATAGCGAGTACTGGGATCTCGAGCAGGCCAAGCTCAAACGCTCGGGTCCGCCGCCTGAGTTTGCCGGGATGGTCGCCCTCGTCACCGGGACGGCATCGGGCATCGGCCGCGCTTGTGCCCTGGAGCTGCTCGGACGGGGGGCGGTGGTCGTCGGGTTTGATATCGCTGATCCGACGATCAACCAACCTGGCTGTCTCGAATTGCAGCTCGATGTCACCAATCATCGGGAGCAACACGCAGCGATTGCCCAGGCCGTGGATGACTTCGGGGGAATCGATATCGCCGTTGTCGGAGCTGGCGTTTTTGGAGAGTCCCAGAACGTGGCGGATCTCGACCTCAACTCATGGGACCGGGTGATGGCGGTAAACGTCCGTGCGGTCGGCGCGCTGTTGCGTGACCTCGAGCCGTTTTTGCGCCGATCGCCGGTGGGCGGAAGAGTGGCCGTGGTGGCATCTCGCAATGCCACCGCCCCGGGGAGGGGAGCGGCGGCCTACTCGGCATCGAAGGCCGCCCTCACTCAGCTTGCCCGGGTGGCGGCGTTGGAATGGGCCGAGGCCGGGATCAGGGTGAACATCGTTCACCCCGACGGGGTTTTCGACACCGGCATCTGGACCGAGGATCTGATTCGGTCTCGAGCCTCCGCCTACGGGCTCGAGGTCGAGGACTACAAGCGTCGCAACCTCCTCAAGACCGAGGTCAGTGCCGCGGCCGTGGCGACTGTCGTCGCTGATCTTTGCTCGGATCGCTATCGAGCCACCACCGGGGCCCAGATTCCGATCGACGGTGGGAACGAGCGAGTGATCTAATGCCGATGACGTTCACCGAAGGGAGGGCTCAGTTTCCGGTGCTCGAGCGCTTTGCCTATTTGCAGGCTGGAAGCACAGGACCGCTTGCCCGTCAAACGGTGGCAGCCATGCGCACGGAGGACGAACGAAGCCTCGCCGACGGCAGGTCTGGGCAAGACTACTTCGACCGCGTCCTCGGGCTTCGGGTCGATTTGCGTGAGGAACTGGCAGGCCTCGTTGGCGTTACGCCCGAGCAAGTGGCGCTCACGGCCTCGACCACCGACGGCTGCAATCTCGTGCTGGCCGGCCTCGAGCTCGGTCCCGAAGATGAGATCGTCACCACCACCGATGAGCATTTCGGACTACTGGGGCCGCTTCACACCTCGGGTGCGCGGGTGATCGTCACCTCGCCAGACCCGGAATCGATCATCGGAGCCGTCACCGCGAGAACGCGCCTGGTAGCGGTGTCTCACGTTCTCTGGACCACCGGACAGATGCTTCCGGTTCACGAACTTCGCGAACGGGCCCAGGTTCCGATCCTGGTGGACGGCGCCCAATCGGTCGGCGCCATCCCGGTCGATGCGAGGGGCCTCGATTTCATGACTATCTCCGGACAGAAATGGCTCTGTGGGCCCGAGTCGACCGGGGCGCTGGCGGTGGCGGATCCAGAACAATTGCGGGTGGCTCGCCCCAGCTACTTTTCCCAGGAGACCCACGGGCCCGACGGCGCCTTCGAGCCCTGGCCCGGCGCCCGTCGCTTCGACCCCGGCTGGCTTCCCACCTCTTCTCTGTCAGGCTTGCTAACGGCGGTGCGAACTCGACCGGAATGGTGCTACGAACGAAGCCAGGAAATGGCCGATCGCTGCCGGGAGATGCTCCTCGCAGCTGGAGAAGATGTGGTCTCGCCCGCAAAGCGGGCGACGATCGTCTCGTGGAGGCCGAGCGCGGGACCGCCAACCGAGGTTGTCACCCGTCTCGGATCCAAGAGGGTGCTGGTCCGCGAGATCCCGAAGACGGGTCTGGTCCGCGCCTCGGTCGGATGGTGGACGAACGACGAAGACCTCGAACGCCTAGTTCATGCCCTGAAGGAGTGACCACTTGACCGCGACCCGCGTTCCTGGTGACGTCAAGCTTCCCATTCTTGGGTTTCGAGCAGGCGACCTTCCCCAACGCGTGCTGGTGGTCGGGGATCCCAGCCGGGCCGAGAAGGCAGCGCGACAACTGCAGGACGTGAAAGAATTGGGGCG
>JBOGEW010000198.1:0-3348 GCA_050742075.1 Acidimicrobiia bacterium | reverse complement strand
GGCCGAGGCGGTGTAGTCGGCGTAGGTCACCCGGCGGAGGCCATAAGGAGTGAAAACGGCGGTGTCGGCGCCGATGACCGATCGTCGGATCGTCTCGACGAGCCGATCGGTTTCCATCCCCCTGAGGCTACCTGCGAACCCTGGGTTGGGAGGGTGGCTGGACCTATCTGCCAGCCCTCAGAACGAAAATTTCACCGTCTCGGAATATCCGGCCGGACTTGATAGGTTCTCTCGGGGTTCTGTAAATGACCGACACCGTCCTCCCAGCCTCCGACGCTCCCCGCGTAGCCATGTCGCATGGCCAGATCATGGCCGTGATCTGGGGATTGATGATCGGCCTCTTCCTCGCCGCCCTGGATCAGACCATCGTCGCGACCGCGCTCCCGACCATGGTCGGAGAACTCGGTGGGCTCGAACAGCTTTCGTGGGTGGTGACTGCTTATCTTCTCGCCTCGACCGTTACCGCTCCCCTCTACGGAAAGATCTCTGACCTTTACGGGCGGAAGATCGTCTTCCAGGCCGCGATCATCCTCTTCCTTGCAGGTTCGATTCTCTGCGGGCTATCCCAAAACATGGGACAGCTGATCGCTTTCCGCGGCTTGCAGGGTTTGGGAGCCGGGGGACTATTTGTCATGGCGATGACCATCATCGGCGACATCCTCTCCCCCCGGGAGCGAGGTCGGTACCAGGGGTACTTTGGAGCGGTCTTCGCCCTTTCGAGTGTGGCGGGGCCATTGGCTGGAGGCTGGCTAGTCGACAACGTCGATTGGCGCTGGGTCTTCTACGTCAATGTCCCGATCGGCCTGGTCGCTCTCTTCGTCACCGCGTCGGCACTCAATCTCCCGTTTGTTCGCCGAGAGCATCCAATCGACTACCGGGGAGCGGGGACGCTTGTTATAAGCGTGTCTGCCCTGCTCCTGGCCATGGTCTGGGGCGGAAACGAGTATGAGTGGGGCTCACCGGTGATCATCGGTCTCCTGGCTATAGGAGTGCTCGTGGCGCTTCTGTTCCTTTGGTGGGAACGCCGGGCGACAGAACCGATCCTTCCTCCACGTCTTTTCCGGAACCGAACCTTCGCCTTGACCTCGGCTTCCGGATTCATCATTGGCCTGGCGATGTTCGGGGGAATCGTGTTCCTGCCCTTGTTCCTCCAAGTAGTGGTCGGGGCCAGCGCCACCAACTCCGGACTTCTCTTGATACCGATGATGGTGGGCATCATCGGGAGCTCGGTGATCGGCGGACGGCTCATCACCCACACCGGTCGTTACAAGATCTTTCCGGTCATCGGTTCGGCAATGGCGACGCTGTCCTTCTTCCTTCTTTCGACAATGGGAGTGGGCACCGTTCTCATTACCGCCTCGATATATATGTTCATCCTCGGAGTCGGTGTGGGAATGATCATGCCGGTGCTGGTGCTGGCCGTTCAGAACGCGGTCGATCACAGCGATTTGGGAGTGGCGACTTCCTCAAACAACTTCTTCCGGTCCCTCGGTGGCGCCTTCGGCACCGCGCTTCTTGGTGCGGTTTTCACAAGCCAGCTCACCACAGCACTGGCCGGCCTCGTTCCTGAAGGTGGAAGCGGCCAGCTCACCTCGAGCCCGGCCGCGATCGCCGCCCTGCCCGATGCCGTCCGGACCCAGGTGGTCGAGGCGTTTGCCTCTTCGATCGGCACCGTCTTCTTGGTGGCACTGCCCTTCACCGTGCTCGCCCTGTTCCTCGCCCTGATGACACCCGAACTTCCCCTCCGGGAGACGGCTCACCTAGGGGCGGTCGAGCCCTAGCCCTACTTCTCGCCGGTTAACCCCCACTCATAGGCGAGGCAGATCAGTTCGCCGAGTTCGTCGTCCAACTCGTCGGTCTTGTTGACCCTGACGTCGTGGACCCATTCATGAGGTCCCACCTGAAATAGCTTTCGCACCCGGGGATGCTCGTGACCTTTCGACATCGATAGCCAGAAGCTCACGCCCCGATCGCTCAATGTGTAGACGGTGAGAAAGCGGCCGCGAACCAGGAAGGCGCTGCGGGTCTTGCCAGCGGCAAACTCGAAAGGTCCGCATCTCCGGGCAAGCTCGACGAGACCGTCCCAATACTTCTTTCCTCCTTTGTCCTCAAGGAATTGCTCGATGGTGTAGTGGGCGCCGAGCGGGGCGGAGGTTTCTGTATCGACGTCGTGACGTTTACGCGAGGGCTGCACTCGCGTCGGCTCCCCGGCCACTTTCGGATACTGAGGGGGCCAGGGGGCATCGCCTTGGCCGTATTCCTTCTGGTCTCGGGTCACCCACTGCAGCAGCGTTTCGATCCGTCCCGCCGCCTGGTCGATCCCATTAGTGAGGTCCCCCACCTCCTCGTATCGCTCGGCAAAGCCGTCAAGGGGAAATCGCTCGATGGTGATCTCTTCGATCTCCTCCCAGCGGAAGGGCGTCGATACAAAACCGGTGGGACGGACGCCGTAGGCGGCGGACACGGTCTTGTCGCGGGCGTTCTGGTTGTAGTCGATGAAGACTCCGGTCCGTTCTTCCTTCCACCAGCTGGTGGTGACCAGGCCCGTCATCCTCCGCTCGAGCTCCCGCGCCGCCGCCAAAACAGAGCGCCGGGTCTGGAAGAAGTCCCACTCCGGTTCGATTCGTACGTACACATGGATGCCCCGGCTCCCAGAAGTCTTGGGCCAGCCGACCAGGCCCGCCTCGGTGAGGACTTGACGCAGGCCCGTGGCCGCTTCGCGAACGTGCTCGAAGGTAAAGCCCGGGGTCGGGTCGAGATCGAAGCGCAGCTCGTCGGGGTGGTCGGTGTCCTCGGCTCGTACCGGCCAGGGATGAAGGTCGAGGCAGCCGCGCTGGATCAATCGGACGACGTCGACCTCGGTGCGTGGGACGTTCATCAGACCAGGTCTCTGGGAGGGAAATTTCACCTCGACGGTTTCGAACGGAGAGTTGGGTTCGGCCCGCTTGTGATAGATCGGGTCGACGTCGACCGATTCCATGTAGCGCTTCAACATGGTGGGGCGGCCAAAGACCGCGCGCAATGCGCCATCGGCCGCGTGAACAAAGTGATTGACGACATCGAGCTTGGTCCACCCCTGTCGTGGGAAGAGGAGCTTGTCGGGGCTTGAAATCCGGAGCTGCTCGCCGCCCACTTCGACCATGGTCTCGCTTGGCACGATTGCACCGTACCCTGCGGTTTAATGTCAGAGTCGATCGGTGGGGCGGGCCGGTGAAGTTCCATCTCTTCAGGTTTCCGGTCGTCATCAGCCCCACCTTCCTGATCCTCGGGCTCTTTCTCGTCGGCACGAATCTCGGCTGGCAGGGAATCTTCGCCTGGGTGGCCGCGGCTTTCGTCTCGGTGCTGCTG
>JBOGEW010000197.1:0-3791 GCA_050742075.1 Acidimicrobiia bacterium | reverse complement strand
CTTCTCCGCCAGGACGGTCGGTCGCTGGTGGGTCCGGAAACCGGGGCGCTGGCCGGAGGCGATGAAGGCATTGGTCGCATGGCCGAGCCGGAGGCGATCGTCGAGGCGCTGATCGATCTCCTGGCCGGGCCTTTGAGTGGTCTGACTGTCCTGGTCACGGCCGGAGGAACCCGCGAGGCCATCGATCCGGTTCGCTTTCTCGGCAACCGCTCATCGGGGAAGATGGGCCACGCCATCGCTGATGAGGCTGCCCGACGGGGAGCTCGCGTTCATCTAGTGACCGCCGCCGATCTCAGCTCGCATCCCGCCGTCGACGTGACTCGGGTCGAGTCGGCCCAAGAGATGGCCGAGGCTGTCGACCCGCTCGAAATCGACATTGCGGTCATGGCAGCGGCCGTGGCCGATTTCCGGCCCAAAGATCCCAGGTCGTCGAAACTCGCTCGGAGCGAGGGGCCACCAGAGATCGTCCTCGAATCTACGCCCGACATCCTCGGCGCAGTTCTTTCCCGACCCAAGCGACCGTTTGTCGTCGGCTTCTCGGCTGAAACCTCAAACCTCTCCCGAGCGGTCCAGAAAGCCCTTCGCAAGGGGAGCGACCTCACTGTCGCCAACGACGTCCATGAGCCGGGGGCGGGATTTGGGGTGGACACCAACCGAGTTTCGATCATCTCTGCTGATGGACAGGTCGAAGAATGGCCGCTTCTCTCGAAACTTGAGGTGGCGGCCCGGCTTTGGGACGTGATTCAGAGCCGCTTCAATCCGTAAGGGCGATGGCGGTAAGCTCTCGCCCACTCATGCGCCGCTGGTTCTTCGCGTCGGAATCCGTCACTGAGGGGCACCCCGACAAGGTCGCCGACGCCGTTTCCGACAGTGTTTTGGATGCCGTGCTCACCCAGGATCCGGAGGGTCGGGTGGCTTGTGAGACCTTGGTCACCACCGGCAAAGCCGTCGTGGCCGGAGAGCTCAACACCACGGCATCGATCGAACCCGAGAAGGTGGCGCGGGAGGCCATCGCCGACATTGGTTATGTAGGAGAGGCAGAGTTCTCGGCCGATTCGATCGAGGTGATGGTCCTCGTGCACCAGCAGAGTCCTGACATTGCCGCCGGCATCACTCGAGCCGAGGAAGCTCGCTCCGGCTCGACAGACATTTATGACCTCCTTGGCGCAGGTGATCAAGGAATCATGTTCGGCTTCGCGGTCGACGAGACCCCCGAGCTGATGCCGCTCCCGATCCAGCTTGCTCACCGTCTGGCAGAGCGGCTGGCCGAAGTGCGACGAGACGGCACCCTTTCTTATCTCCGGCCCGACGGCAAGACCCAGGTCATGGTCGAGTACCAGGAGCGACGGCCGGTGCGGGTGGCCAGCGTTCTCATTTCGGCTCATCACGCCCCCGACGTCGATGTGGAGCGCGGGATGCGCTCGGACTTCTGGGACATGGTGGTGGTTCCCTCGATTCCCCCCTCGCTCCTCGACCAGAAGGCCGCTTTCTATGTGAACCCTTCCGGTCGTTTTGAGGTTGGTGGCCCCCACGCCGACACCGGTCTCACCGGGCGCAAGATCATCGTCGACACCTATGGGGGCTACGCCCGACATGGCGGGGGAGCCTTCTCCGGCAAGGACCCGACCAAGGTGGATCGCTCGGGTGCCTACGCCGCGCGACATGCAGCCAAGAACGTGGTCGCGGCCGGACTCGCCACGCGCTGCGAGGTCCAACTCGCCTATGCCATCGGGCGGGCGGCGCCTTTCTCGATTCACGTCGAGACGTTCGGGACCTCCCAGATCCCTCCCGAGCGCCTTGAAAGCCTGGTGGCCGATTTCTTCGACTTCCGGCCCCAGGCGATCATCGACCGGCTCGATCTGCGGCGGCCCATCTACCGGTCGACCGCCGCTTACGGGCACTTCGGGCGCCCGGATTTTCCATGGGAATCGACCGTCGTGGCGTCGGATCTGACCGCGGCCGCCAGCGCCCTCTGACTGCCGGCGAACCCCGGAGGGCCCCCTTACCCATCTCCCCGCCCGCAGCATCAGCGGTCGCCGCCAGGGTCATCCCCGCCGTAGCCAGCTTCGCCGTCGATCAGGGCTTTTGGTACTCGGTTCCCCCCGAGCGAGCGCAGGAGATCGGGGTCGGGTCACTCGTGCGGATACCACTGGGCGGGCGTCGAACCCGTGGCTACGTGGTCGAGCTCGCGGGTAAGCCTCCTCGTCCCCTCGAGAAGCTCCGTTCCGTTGGGCCGCTGGTCATGAAGCTTCCCGTCTTCGACGAGGATCTGCTGACTGCCTTGGCGTGGGCGGCGAATAGATACGTGGCTCCGCTGGCGGTGCTTTTGGAGAGGTCGGTCCCCCCAAACCTTGCCAACCGCCTCCCCGACCCGCCAGCGGATCGGCCACTGGAGAGCAAAGCCCATCCCCTGTCAGACTTCGCTACCGCGATCGCGGCCGGCAACCGCCGCCCGGCTGCGGTGGTCCTCGGGCCGGCCACCGACTTCGAATGGTTCGACGCTCTCGCCCGACCGATCCTCCGAGCCCAGAAGAGCTTGCTCACCGTGGTCGCCACCGGAGCCGAGGCCATGAGCCTCGGTCATCGTGCTCGGGAAGTGTTTGGCGAATCCGTCGTGGTGGTCTCGACGGAGGCATCAGCCGCCGAGATGACCGATGCCTGGGCGGCATGCCAGGTTCCGGGAAGCTTTCTCATCGGAACTCCACGGGTCTCGGCCTGGCACGTCGCCGGCCTGCGCGCCGTCGTCGTTGTCGAGGAGGGGAGAAGGGCGATGAAGGATCGCCAGACTCCCACCATCTCCGTGCGCGATCTAGCCCGTACCCGGGCCAACTTGGGCGGACTCGGCCTGGCATTCGTCGGGCCTACCCCGACAACCGAGACTGTGGCGACCGGACCCACGGTGATCCGCGGCCGGCGTCGGGCCTGGCCACCGGTTGAGATCGTCGATCGCCGTCACGAGGAGGGCCAATTCGGCCTGATCAGTCTGACGGCTCTGGGCGCGATCAAAGCCGTGGCCGATCGGGCAGGCAATGTCTTCGTGTTCGCACACCGTCGGGGCTATGCCCCGGCGTTCCGCTGCCGGCAGTGCCGCACCCTTCGTCGCTGCGTCCGCTGCGGAGCAAGACCCGAGCCGGGCCCATCCTGCGTCCGCTGCGGAGCAACCCTGGGCCCTTGCCAGCAGTGCGGAAGCGAGCATTTCCTCCCGATGGGGGCGGGGGTAGGTCGCGTGGCCGAGGAGCTGAAAAGAAAGCTCGATCGTGAGGTTCAAGCCCGTGTCACGGTGGGTAGCGAAGCCGACCTCGCTGCCCTCGAGAGCCAATCCCTGGTCGTCGCCGTCGATGCCGACGGTCTCATTCTCGGGACTCACTACCGGGCTTCGGAGGAAGCATTGCGGATCCTCGCCCGACTTGTTGGCAAAGTCGAAGGGTCACAGAGCCGTGGCCTCATTCAGACGTCACTGCCCGATCATCCGGTTATCGGAGCCCTGCGATCGGGAGACCCGATGCCTTTTCTCGAGGCTGAGGTGGAGAACCGTCGTCACCTTGGCTTGCCTCCCGCGGGCCAATTGCTGATCGTTGAGACCCGCGGCCCGGTCCCGCCAGACGACGGGATAAAGGAGATCGCATCCGGCGTCAGCCTCCTCGGACCGATGAACCGGGTGACCGCCTCGGGTGAACCGGCCCGACGCTGGCTTATCCAGGGCCGCGATCTCGGGTCGGTGCGATTGGCCCTGCGGGCGATCGTTCAGCAATGGCGAGAAGCTGGCACGGTCGTTCGGATCGATTCCGACC
>JBOGEW010000196.1:0-1966 GCA_050742075.1 Acidimicrobiia bacterium | reverse complement strand
CGCTAGGACAGTGGTCTGCGGGCCATCCCCCTGATCGCGCGACCCGGGCAGGGCAAGTAGGGCCGTTCTACCGGGTCTCCACCAAATCGAAACCAGCTCAGGACAACCTCGAGACAACCAAAGTCAGCTTCGAGGGAAAGGATCGGCTCGCGTATGGGGAAAAGGCCTTTCAGGTTTGGCATCTCCTTCGGGGGCACTCCGACGCGTGCCGAGCTGGTCTCGGCCATCCGCCGGGGGGAAGCAGCTGTCTTCGACGTGGTATGTACGGCTGATCACCTGACGTCGCGGCCCGCCGTCTTCCCATTGCTCGCAATGGCGGCCGAGGTCTCTTCTCTGCGGGTGTCGTCGATGGTGATCGCGAACGACTATCGGCATCCCGTGATCGTTGCTCGGGACGCCGCCACACTCGACATCTTTTCTGAGGGCCGGCTCGAACTTGGCATCGGCACCTGATGGATCAAGCAGCAATACGTATCAGCCGGCCTTCCTTATCACGATCCCAAAACTCGTTTCGAGCGCTTCAAGTAAGCCATCTCTGTCATCAAGGGCAATGGGGGATGAGGTTGTTGCCATGGCGAGGGTGAGGTGACCTCGGTCACTTTGCCGACATCGTCGGAATCTCGCCACTTCGTCCGGTCTCAGAGGGCTTCGACCATTTCGGGCCCTCATTGGCTACGTCGGGTGATCGGGTCGAGGACCAGCTCGGGTGGATCAAAGAGGGCGCGGGCGCTCGTTTCGACGATCTCGAGTTAAGCGCAATGGCTCATCACCTCGAGATCACTGACGATATCAAGGGTCGAGCTGAGGACCTGGCGGCCTCCTGGAGTTCCACGGCGAGCGGGGTCCTGGCCTCGCCGCATGTGTACTTGGGGTTCGGTTGCACAGATCGTCGAGTCGCTGGAGGAGCGCCGCGAGCGCTACGACATCTCTTATGTCATCTTTTTGGGGACGGATCTGGAGGCGGCGGAGCCCATAGTCAGCCGATTGGCGGGGACCTAGCTTCATTGCGAAGGCAGGCTTTTGCGGAATCCGCAACGCCATGCATTAGGTTTGAGTAGTAAGCGCCCGTAGCTCAACGGATCAGAGCGTCTGACTTCGGATCAGAAGGTTGGGGGTTCGAGTCCCTCCGGGCGTGCCACCGAACGGCTCTTCGGGCGTCGTCCCAGCCAATAGGGCGAGAGGAAGGTTCGATGGCATCACCGACGAGGTGATGCGCGCCGGGAAGCTACGGGACTACGCCACGCAGGCTGGGTTCCGCGAGATCGAGGTCTTGCCCTTCGAGCCCGGCTTCCTCCGGTTTTACCGCCTCAGCTAATCAGCGAAATTCGGAGAAACCGAAGGCTGTAACCGGCGGAAACCACGGCCTATAGCATTAGGTTCTGGGAGCTATCCGCCAACCACAGCAAACAATTCCCAGGGTTCGGAGACCCCCTTCAGGATCTGAGATCCACGCGAGACGAATTCCAGACCGGCGCCGGAGACGAGGTCGCGCACGGTCCGCGACACCAACACTTCTCCTGGGCGCGCCAATGCTCCAATGCGAGCTCCGATGTGGACGGCCAACCCGCCAACGCCGTCGGCTCGCATCTCGATTTCGCCGGTGTGCAACCCGCAACGGACCTCGAGACCGAGTCGCCTGACATCGACTGCAATGGTGCTTGCGCATCGGATCGCCCGCGCTGGCCCGTCGAAGGTGGCGAGGAAGCCGTCGCCGGCCGTATTCACTTCACGACCTCGCCAGCGAGTTAGTTGCGCTCTGACGAGTTGGTGATGTTGCTCGAGAAGGCCGAGCCAGGCCTGATCGCCTTTGGCCGAAGCGATCTCGGTCGACCCGACTATGTCAGTGAACAAAACCGTAGCCAACACACGATCCGACGGCGCCGGGGTCCGATGACCCGTCATGAATTCCTCGATCTCTTCGATCAAGGGTTCGGCATCTCCGGCCCAAAAGAAATGGTCACCGCCG